>DATNLP010000236.1:0-9590 GCA_035602795.1 Acidimicrobiales bacterium
CAGCGCAGCGGCTACCGCCGCTCTGCATGTCCCGCCTCGTCAGGCCGGCCCGTTCAGGCCGTTTCCGCACCCGCAGGTGCACCGGAGGTCTCTGGCGTTGGATTCAGTGCCCAGCGCCGCCGGAGGCGGCCCGAGCTGTTCGGGGAAGTGTACTGCCGGTGGCCGGGTCGCTCCGACCGGGCCGGGTCGGTGGCGGCGAGGCCGGATCAGGCCGGGACGGCCAGCTCCTCTTCGTCGTCGAAACGGGCCTTGATGGGGTCGATGTGGACGCCCGGGCCCATGGTCGTGGACACGGTGGCAGAGAGGAAGTAACGGCCCTTGGCGGCCGGCGGCTTGGCCCGCTGGAGCTCGTCGATGACGGCCCGGACGTTGGCCACCAGCTGCTCGCGGGTGAACGAGGCCTTGCCGACGCGGATGTGGATGTTGCCCACTTTGTCGGTGCGGTACTCGACCCGGCCGCCCTTGAACTCGCCCACCGCCTTGCCGACGTCGGTGGTGACGGTGCCGGTCTTGGGGTTCGGCATGAGGCCGCGAGGACCCAGCACGCGACCGAGCGTGCCGACCTGACCCATCAGGTCCGGCGTGGCGATGGCGATGTCGAAGTCGAGGAAGCCACCGTTGATGCGGGCCACCAGGTCGTCCGCCCCCACCTCGTCGGCGCCGGCAGCCCGGGCCTCGGTGGCCGCCTCGCCGGCGGCGAAGACGGCCACGCGCACGGTGCGGCCTGTGCCCGAGGGAAGTGAGAGCGTGCCCCGCACGATCTGATCGGCTTTGCGGGGGTCGACCCCCAGCCGGACGGCTAACTCGACCGTCTCGTCGAACTTGGCGCTGGAAAGCTCCTTGACCAGGTCCACCCCCTCGGCGACGCCATAGAGCTTCTCGCGGTCGACCTTGCCCAGGCTGTCCTTGTATTTCTTGCCGTGCTGGCTCATAACGTTTCTCTCTTCCTGCGTTCGGCCTGCTAGCCGGCGACCTTGATGCCCATCGACCGAGCCGTGCCGGCGACCTGCTTCTTGGCCGCCTCCAGGTCGCTGGTGTTCAGGTCCTTGAGCTTGACGGTGGCGATCTCGGCCAGCTGGGCGTCGGTGATCGTGCCCACCTGCTCGCGGCCGGTGGTCGCGGCGCCCTTGGCCAGTCCGGCCGCTTGGCGCAGCAGCACCGGTGTGGGCGACGTCTTGAGCACGAAGCTGAACGAGCGGTCCTCGTAAATGGTGATGTCGACCGGCACGACCTGACCCCGCATGTTCTCAGTGGCCTGGTTGTACTGCTTGCAGAACTCCATGGTCTGGACACCGTGCGGGCCTAGGGCAGTGCCCACGGGGGGCGCGGGGGTGGCAGAACCAGCCTCGAGCTGGATCTTGACCACGGCGAGCACCTTCTTCTTGGGTGGCATCGAACGCTCTCTCCTTACGTCGTCGTCGCCTAGAGCTTGGCGACCTGGCTGAATTCGAGCTCGACCGGCGTCTCCCGGCCGAAGATGTTGACCAGCACCTTGAGCTTGAGCTGGTCCTCGTTGATCTCCGAGATCTGGCCCGAGAAGTCGGCGAAGGGACCCTCCTTGACCCGCACCGTCTCGTTGACCTCGTACTCGAGCCGGGCCCGGCTGCGCTTGGGCGCGGCACCGGTTGTGCCCTCGACCTTGACCTGCAGGATGTTCTCGACCTCGCGACGCGACAGGGGGGTCGGCTTGGTGCCGGGACCGACGAAGCCCGTCACGCCAGGCGTATTGCGGATGGCACCCCAGGTGTCGTCATCGAGCTCGCAGCGCACCAGCAGGTAGCCCGGGAACACCTTCTTCTGGACGGTGACTTTCTTGCCGCCCTTGAACTCGTCCACGTCCTCCATCGGGATGACGACCTCGTAGACGCGGTCCTCGATCCCCCGGGATGCCACGACATTGCCCATGTTGGAGCGCACCTTGTTCTCGTAGCCCGAGTAGGTGTGCACGACGTACCAGCGGCCCGGGCGGTCGTAGGGGCTCTCGACCGGGACGGGCTCCTCTTCCTCCTCGTCGCCGTGGCCCCAGCCACCGAGCTCGACGGCTTCGTCCGCGCCCTCGCCCTCGCCGGCGGCGGCCGTGGCGTCGAGCACCAGGTCGGGCTCGACGTCCTCGCTCTGGGCGACCTCGGCCACGATCTCCTCGGCGAGCTCCTCTTCGGCGGCCTCCTCGGCCAGCTCCCCGATCATCCTCTCCTCAACGGCCTCGAGCACGGCCTCTTCAACCAGCTCCTCGACGATCTCCTCCACGATCTCCACTGCGACCTCTTCCGCCACTTCTTCGGCGATGCCCTCGGCGATCGCCTCCTGTACGTCCTCTGGTAGCCCCTCATCGGCCAGCGACTCGAGCACCGCCTGCTCGACGATCTCCTCGACGAGGGCGGCCTCCTCGGCCACCTCCTCGGCGATCGCCTCGGCCACGGCCTCATCGATCTCTTCCAGCACGGCCTCCATGGCCTCGGCCGCTACCACCAACTCTTCTGCCGTCACTTCTGCGGTCACTTCCTCTGGCGTCAGGGACATCGCCGCCTCCTCGGGCGGGGCCTCGGCCTCCGCCCGCTCGGACGCGAGCGCCTCCTCCACGTCCTCGGCGTCGCCGTTCACCAGTGCCTCCTCCGCATCCGAGTGCGTCATGTCGCTCATGTCGGACGCCTACTTCGTGAAGAGAAGCGTGATGAGCTTCCCGAAGCCGAGGTTGAGGGCGAAGATCAGGGCGATCATGATGATCAACGTCGTGAACACGACCGAGGTGTAGTTGATCAGCTCGGAGCGCGACGGCCAGGCCACCTGACGCATTTCGTCGCGCACCTCACGGACGAACTGGACCGGCGTGGTGCGCTTGCGGCCCGAGGGCCCCCTCTTGGTCCCGGGCTGGGTCTTGGTCTTGGTCTGGGTGGCCGTGGCGGCGCGCCGGGTGGAAGGAGACCCATCGGCCTCGATCTGCCCTTGGCGCTGCATCATGCGCTTGGTCTCGCGGTTCACGGCTCTCGCCTCACAACATCTCTTCGTCGGGTGATTACGTCCAGGGCAGGGCAGGAGGGACTCGAACCCCCAACCGCCGGTTTTGGAGACCGGTGCTCTACCAGTTGAGCTACTGCCCTCGGTGGGGTGCCTTCGGTTGCCGTCGGGCCGGTGGTTCTTCCCCCTGACCTGGGGAACGGTCTTTCAGAGTAGCACCGGCCGGGCCGGGGTGGCTCAGCGGGTCTCCTTGTGCAGGGTGTGCTCGCGGTCCCAGCGGCAGTACTTCTTCATTTCGATCCGCTCACGGTCGTTGAGCTTGTTCTTGGTCGTGATGTAGTTGCGGCGCTTGCACACCTCGCAGGCCAGCGTGACCTGGACCCTCTTCTCGTTCTTCGGCATTTGTCAATCCTTCCTGGTCGCTGCCCCGGGGATACCGCCCCGGGGCTGGTAGCGGCGGCGGGACTCGAACCCGCGACAACACGATTATGAGCCGTGTGCTCTGACCAACTGAGCTACGCCGCCATGGGCGAGCCCCCTGTCGGAATCGAACCGACGACACCAGCCTTACCATGGCTGTGCTCTGCCGACTGAGCTAAGGGGGCGCCGCGGGTTCCTTCCGCGACGTTCAATGATAGCCAGGGGGCGGCACGGGCTGCCTCCGCTCCCCGGGGTTTCCGCACGTCAACAGTACCATCGGCCGATGCGGATCCGACTGGCCGAGTTGGCCGATGCCGAGGCCATCCGGGCCATCTACAACGTCGAGGTCACCGACAGCACCAACACCTTCGACATGGTGCCCCGGACCCGGGCCGAGCAGGAGGCCTGGATCCTCGGGCACAGCGGGGTGCACCCGGCGGTGGTCGCCATCGCGGAGCCCGGGCCGTGGCCCGAGCCGTTGGGGCACACCGGGGCCAACGGCGAGATCGTGCTCGGCTTCGGCTCCCTGTCGTCCTTCCACGAGCGGTCGGGCTACTCGGCCACGTGCGAGAACTCCGTCTACGTCGATCGGGCCCAGCGCGGTCGTGGGGTGGGGAAGGCGCTCCTGGCCGAGCTGCTGGTGCTGGCGTCGGCCCACGGCTTCCACTCGGTCATCGCCCGCATCGCCGGCCACAACGAGACGTCCATCGGGCTCCACCAGGCGGCCGGCTTCGAGCTGGTCGGGGTGGAGCGCGAGGTGGGGCGCAAGCACCGCCAGTGGCTGGACGTGGTCGAACTCCAGCGCCTGTTGTAGGGCCCGGGCCCGGACGGCGGGGCTACCTTGCTACTTGGCCAGGGACTCGAACGCCGCACCCTGGTGCTGGTGCGCCGGGAGCGCCAGGCGGGAGGTGTCGATCCGCCACGACGTCGTCCAGTGCCCGAGCGGCACGATGGCCACGGCCCACAGCACCATGACGGCCAACACCATGCTGACGGGGTCGGTGTGTACCAGCTGGGTCAGCAGGTCGGCCCCGCCCGTCAGGCCGATGAAGGGCACGATCATGGACAGCCCGAGCACGGGGTAGAGCATGCGCCGCCCGGCCACGACCGGCGCCACGATGATGATCCCCCAGGTGAGATACCAGGGTTGTACGACGGGGCCGAGAACCACGAAGCTCAGCATGGTGATGCCGAGCGCGCTGAGCAGCCCGAGCTGCTCCCGGTGGCGCAGGCAGTAGAGCGCGATGGCGGCGGCGCCGAGCAGGCCGATGGCCCGGGTCAGCGTGAGCACGCCGGCCAGGCTCACGCCGATGCCGACGACGTGGGCACTGCCGCTGATGAGCAGCCCGATGGCCGTCGCCGGCGCCATCCACGAGCGCACGGTGCCGGGCGTCCCGAGGTTGGCGATCCAGCCCCAGCCCAGCCCGGAGACCAGCGAGAGGAAGCCCATGACGGCGACCGTGACGAGCCCGGAGCGCACGAGCATGCGGGCGCGCCCTCGCCAGTCCGCGCCCTCGCCGGCCCAGTCCCAGGCGACGTAGACGATGCCCATGGCGGCGGGCACCTTTATGGAGGCGGCCAGCGCGCAGAGCACCACGCCCCACACAGGGTGGCGCGAGCGGGCGACCGTGATCCCGGCCAGCAGCAGGCCCACCATGAGCGCGTCGTTGTGCGCCCCCCCGACGAGGGCCAACAAGGTGAGCGGGTTCAGCACCGCCAGTACGAAGGCAGGGCCGGGGTCCCGCCCGAACGAGCGGGCCAGCTTGGGGACGCAGTAGGCGATGAGGGCCACGCCGGCCACCGATTGCAGCCGCAGCAAAAGAATGGTGAAGAGCGCATGGTGGAAGCTGAGCGAGGCCGACCAGCCCGCCAGCATGAGGAAGAGCGGTCCGTAGGGGGCGGCGGTGTTGAGCCAGAGCGGGTCGACGCCGGACACGTAGGGACCCGAGCCGAGCGTGCCAGGGCCGTAGTGGTACGGGTTGATGTGGTGGCTCATCATCTCGCCCTGGGCCGCGTAGGAGAACACGTCGCGGCTGAAGAGCGGGGCCACCGCCAGCAGCGGGAGGATCCACAAGGCAAGCATGTAGGCCAGGGGCCGGATGGGCACGCCGGGCCGCGCCCGCAGCGCCTGGTACAGGCCGAACCAGACGCGCACGAGCAGCACCATGCCGCCGTAGACGGCGACCACGCCCGGCAGCATCAGCGCGTTCGTCGGCCAGTTCGCCTCGCCGAAGAACCAGGTGCCGCCCATCCATCCCCCGAGCTTGAAGGGCGAGCTCGGCAGCGAGGCGCCGACGCAGATGGCGAGGATGGCGACGAAGCCGAGCAGCGCCGGGCGGCGCAGGAAGGACCAGTCGTCGGGGTCGCCCTGCTCGGCCTCCACGCGCTGGGTCAGCGCGAGGCGCGGCGTGAGGCGCAGGCGCAGCGCCTCGGCCCGCATGGACAGACGGCTCAGGCGCGTGCCGACCCGTTCGAGGACCTCTGGTGGGGACTCTGCGCTGTGGTCCACTCGGCTGTCCGTCTCGTTCCGTCGTGCCGGGCGCCGCCCGGGAAGGTCAGGGCCACGCCAGGGGAGCGCATTGCCCGCAATCGATCCGAAACCTCATTGTAACGGCCCCCCCGGGGCGGGCAAGGCCAGTGCTCACCCGGCGGCGTAGCCGCAGGTTGCTGCGTGGGCCGGGAAGGATTTGAACCTCCGTAGGTGTTAACCGGCAGGTTTACAGCCTGCTTCCTTTGGCCACTCGGACACCGACCCGCAGCCGGCGAGGTTAGCCGCCGGCGGAGGCCCGGTCGGCCCGGAGGGGCCCCGGTACGCTGGCGCCATGCCCACGTTTGACATCGTCTCCGAAGTCGACATGCAAGAGGTGCGCAATGCCGTCGACCAGGCCAACCGGGAGGCGGCCACGCGCTTCGACTTCAAGAACACCGACTCGAGCATCGACATGGGTGACGGCG
Organism: Acidimicrobiales bacterium; assembly: GCA_035602795.1. GTDB lineage: Bacteria > Actinomycetota > Acidimicrobiia > Acidimicrobiales > RAAP-2 > Bog-473. The sequence goes on from DATNLP010000236.1 coordinate 6,331, forward strand.
AGCTCGTCCTGCACTCCTCGACCGAGGACCGCCTGCGCGCGCTGCACCAGGTGCTCGACGAGAAGCTGGTCAAGCGCCAGGTCTCGTTGAAGGCGCTCGACGACAGCAAGGTGGAGGAGGCCTCGAAGGGTGCGGCCCGCCAGAAGATCGCCATCCGGGCCGGGATCTCCGCCGACCACGCCAAGCGGCTGAACAAGTTCATCAAGGACCTCGGCCTTAAGGGCGTCTCCTCGCAGACGCAGGGCGATCAGCTCCGGGTCAGCGGCAAGAAGCGGGACGACCTCCAGGAAGTCATCGCCAAGTGCAAGGCGGAGGACTTCGGAATCCCGCTCCAGTTCACCAACTTCAGGGACTGAGGGCGCGTCTCGCCGCTGCGCTCCGCCGGCCGTGGCCCCACCCTGCGTGTCCGGCTCCGGCCTCAGACGCTGTGCTCCGCCGTCACCTCGGCGGCTTCGGCGGCTTCGGCGGCTTCGGCGGCTTCGGCGGCGGCCACCTTCTCGGCGTGGTGCTCCTCGAACTCAATCGGCTCAATGTGGAAGAGCTTGTTGTAGATGACGAACTTGACGGCCCACAGGATGGCGAAGGACAGCAGGTTGGCCGCGTTTACCAGGAGTGCTGTGGAAGGGTGGGTCAGGTGGTGATGGTGGGCGTATTGGTCCGCCAGCCACACGGCCAGGCTCGAGAAGGCGAGCCCAACGAAGGAGAGCACCCAGAAGGGGACGACCTCGCGCCAGAAGTGGGACTTGCCGCCTTTGCCCCACACCCAGCGACGATTGAGCACGTAGGAGGGCACGGTGGCCACGATGTTGGCCGCGATGTTGGCGGGCACCGCCGGCACGTGGAACTTGCCGAACGTGATGAGCAGCACGACCTGCGACACGATGGTCGAGATCACCGAGACTCCGGCGTACTTGATCAGCTTCACGCTCGACGGGTGCGCCATGATCTGGCGGACCCGGGTCACCAGCGGCTCCTCCGACGACCAGATGTGCGCCAGCGGCCGGTGCTCCTTGCTCTCGGGCGGGCCGCCCTTAGGCACACCGACCCCGCGATCGGCTACCAAGACCCCGGTCAGGAAGTGGCACGCCGCTCACCCTAGTCCCAGCTCCAATTGGGCCCCTGTCAACCGCCTAGGGACCCGCTGTGCGCACCCGATTGGACCGGGCCACTTCGCCGAACCAGTGCGCGCTGGGCTTGGGCCGGCGCTCGAAGGTGCCTGGCGCCACGGCCACCAGGCCGAACTTCGGCCCGTAGCCGAGGTGCCACTCGAAGTTGTCGAGCAGGCTCCAGACGAAGTACCCCCGTAGGTCGATCCCCTCCTCCAGGCAGCGGTGCGCGCTGGCCAGGGCCTCGGTCAGGAACGCGATGCGCTCGGTGTCGTCAGCCGTGGCGATGCCGTTCTCCGTGACCACGACCGGTCGCCCGCTCACCGACGCGGCCCGGCGCACTGTGTGCTCGACCGCCTGGGGCCAGCGCTCGTCGCCCATTTGGGTCACGGGGACGCCCGGGTCGTTGGGCGCCAGGCCGTCGGCGCCGAAGTGCATGCGGGTGTAGCACTGCACCCCGACGAAGTCGTCCTCGCCGGTGGCGCGCAGGAAGACGTTCTCGAGCATCTCCTCGGCGCCATCCCGTAGGGCCTCACCACCCTCCTCAGCCGTGATCTCCGCCATGGACAGCGTCAGGCCGACGGGGAAGTCACCCGGTGCGGCGCGCAGCTCCTCCACGGCCAGGCGGTGGGCTCGCACCATGGCCTGGTTCACCGCGCCGTAACGGGCGAAGTCCTCCTTCACGCCCGGGGGGTACTCACCCTGGAAGTACCCCATGACGGCCACCACGTTGGGCTCGTTGATGGTGCAGGCCCACCCGATCAGGTCACCGAGGTGGGCGGCGGCCCGGCGCACGAAGCGGGCGAAGCACTCGGGGGCGTCGGGTGCCTCCCAGCCGCCCCGGGCGGACAGCCAACGCGGGGTGGTGAAGTGGTGGAACGTGACGACGGGCGCGATCCCACGGCCGTGGCAGGCGGCGCACAGGCGCCGGTAGTGCTCGAGCGCTGCCACGGAAAACTCGCCCTCCGCGGGCTCGATCCGGCTCCACTCGAGCGAGAAGCGATAGGCGCCCAGTCCCATGTCGGCCACCAGCTGGACGTCCTCGCGCCACCTATGGAAGGAATCGCAGGCGTCGCCGCTCGGCTCGGCCGTGCCCGACGTCGGGTCGTGCTCCCAGGCCCACCAGTCGTTGTTGACGTTGCCGCCTTCGATCTGGTGCGCCGCCGTCGCCACACCCCAGAGGAATCCAGGGGGGAACACGAGTTCGCCGGACGTCACGACGGCGCAGGGTAGTCGCGGCGCACCCGCACCCGCCCCTCCCCGCCGCCTGCGATCATGACCCCATGAGCGAGTCGTTGGAGTTCCTCGTCAACCTGCTCGACCTCGAGCCAATTGAGGTCAACATCTTCCGGGGTACCCAGCCCAATGAGGAGCGCCAACGTGTCTTCGGCGGCCAGGTGGCCGGCCAGGCCCTCATGGCCGCGGGGCGCACGGTCGAGCACGGCCGCGTGCACTCGCTGCACTCGTACTTCCTGCGGACCGGCGACCCGACCGTGCCCATCCTCTACGAGGTGGACCGCATCCGTGACGGGAAGTCGTTCACCACGCGCCGGGTGGTCGCCATTCAGCACGGGCGGGCCATCTTCAACCTGGAGGCGTCTTTCCACGACCATGAGGAGAGCGCGATCGAGCACCAGTTCGACGTGCCCGAGGTGCCCGATCCCGAGACCCTGCCGACGCTGTTCGAGCGGCTGCAGCCCTGGCGGGAGGAGCGGGCCGAGTGGTTCGAGCGGCCCCACCCGATCGACCAGCGCCATATCGGCGAGCTGCCCTGGCACCGCAAGGGGGCCGGAGGAGAGCCCTACCACCGCCTGTGGCTCCGGGCGGACGGGGAGCTGCCCGAGGACCCGCTGCTGCACGCGTGCGTGGCGACTTACGCCTCGGACATGTCGCTCTTCGACACCGTCCTGATGCCCCACGACGTGCGCTGGGACGACCCGCTATTCATGGGGGCCAGCCTGGACCACTGCATGTGGTTCCACCGCCCGTTCCGGGCCGACGACTGGATGCTCTACGACATGGACTCGCCGGTCTCGGCCGGCGGTCGGGGCCTGGCCCGCGGGTTCCTCTTCGACCGGGCAGGCCGGCTCTGCGTCTCGCTGGCCCAGGAAGGCCTGGCCCGCATGCGGCGGGCCTAACGGGCTCCCATGGGGA
>DATNLP010000242.1:0-13438 GCA_035602795.1 Acidimicrobiales bacterium
GGGGAGATGGGCGAGGTGGGCGAGGTGGCTGGGGTCACGTCAGGTCGAGCCCGGCGGTCAGGAGCTCCTTCTGGCAGGACTCCGTGAACCGCGCCACCTGGTCCGCGGTCTCCTGGTCGTCCCAGCCCATGTCGGGCGCGATGAGAGCGGCGATCGCGGGAGCGGCATCGATGGTGGCCTGCGCTCGTTGGATCACGGCCCTCGTCCTCCGGGCCAGCACGTCGTCGAGCGTCTGGGCCATCTCCTCTCGGGCGGCGTAGAGGAACTCGGCCTTCGTGTAGGGCAGGCCCTCGACTGCCGGCTCGAGCAGCTCGGGGCGGCCCTGCGCCAGTTCGAGGACGGCTGACGACTCCGTCCCGTAGCGACCGAGGAGGCGGGATAGGGGATTGGCCAGCGCCACCGGGTCACGGGTCTTGGTGGTGGCACCGATCAAGGGCAGCGACTTGGTGACGCAGCGCCGGCGCCGGGGCGACTCGCCGAGCCGGCGTACGACCGCGTCGACGGTGTCCTGCGCCATTTTGCGGTACGTCGTGAGCTTGCCGCCCGTGACGGTCACCAGCCCGTGGGCCGAGGTGGTGACCGTGTGGCGGCGGGACAGGTCGGCCGTGCGCTCCGAGACATGGCCTCCGTGCTCAGGAGGCTCGAGCAGTGGGCGCAGACCGGCCCACACACCGGTCACGTCGGCCCTGGTCAGGCGCGAAGTCGTGATGGCGTTGGCCGCGTCCAGCAGGTAGTCGACGTCCTCGGGCGTGCAGGCCGGGTCGTCCAGGGTGCCGGCGTAGTCGGTGTCGGTGGTGCCGAGGTAGACGAGGTCGGTGCCCGGCCAGGAGACTACGAAGATGGAGCGCTTGTCCTTGGGCACGGGGATCACGGCGGCGATGTCGCACGGCAGTCGCTCGGCCGGCACGGTGACGTGCACGCCCTTGGCGGGGCGGAGCGAGTGGGGGTGGGTACCCTCGTCGAGCGAGCGCACGTCGTCCGCCCACACGCCCGTGGCGTTGACGACCACCTGGGCCCGGACGGGGAATTCCGACGCCGCGTCGTCGTCGGTGGACCGGACCACCGCGCCGTCGGCCGCACCGTCGGCCCCGAAGGTGAGGCGGACGACGGACGTGTAGTTGGCCGCGGCCGCGCCGAACTCGAGCGCAGCCGTCCGGACCAGCGTCAGCGTGAGCCGGGCATCGTCGGCCCGGGCGTCGAAGTACAAGAAGCCGGCCACCAGGTGATCCGTGTCGAGCGTGGGCAGATGGGACAGCGTCTCGTCCTTTGTCACTTCCCGGTGGCGCTCGCCGATGCGCCAGCCACCGGTGATGTCGTAGAGCCACAACGCTGTGGAGTAGGAGCGCGCCACCGTCTTGGAGACGACGCCGTCGCGTCCGAAGAGCGGGATGAGGAAGGGCAGGGGCGTGACCAGGTGCGGCGCGTTGTCGAGCAGCCTCTGGCGCTCGGCCAAGTTCTCGTAGACCAGGCGGAACTCACGCTGCTGCAGGTAGCGGATGCCGCCGTGGATCATTTTCGACGACTTGGACGACGTGCCGGAGGCAAAGTCGCCTTTCTCGACCAGGGCGGTCTTCAATCCCCGGCTGGCCGCGTCGAGGGCCACGCCGGCACCCGTGACTCCACCCCCGATAACCAGCACGTCGAAGGTCTCGTCGGCGAGGCGGCGCAGGGCGTCGTCGCGGCGAAACGGGTGCACCGGGCAAGCCTGCCACATCCGCCCCGAGACGAATCGAGGCCGGGAAGCTCAGCCAGGAGGCTCTGGCTCCATCGGGGTAGCTACCTCGGTGCAGCCCCGATGGGGCGGTGCGGCAGCGTGTTCGGGCCACGCCCGTGCGCCCGCCTGCTGTCGGGTTGCGGCTCCAGCCGTGTCGTCGCGTCGTGGAGAGCAGTCCGGTGGGGGATGCGGTGTTCGGCCTCGTTGTCGCGCTCGATGGCGTCGGCGACGAGCGACTGCGACAGGAGGTGGCGAGGGGACCGGGTACGCCGCCCCTTCATGTTCGCGTCGTGCGTAACGTCCCCGAGGGCAATGTCGACCTTCGACCTACCGTCCGACGACCCGTGGTCCGCGTACGCCAGGCTTACTGTCGCCATCAGGCGGCCCAACCTGGGCGACCTGGAGGTCCAGCCCGCGCCGCCCGGCGAGGCGGGCCGGTGGCCGTGGCCGACCGCGGAGCCGGTGGCCATCCTCACGGCGTGGGACCCCGGCGATGAACGCCCTGGTCTCGAGGTGAACCGACGGCGCCAGACGGAGCTGGAGGGGGACGTGCACGCGCTGGGGGCCGACGTGTGGTCGGCGGAGGGGACGGACCCGGTCACGGGAGACCGGGACGAGGGGGTGGCCGTCCGGGGCGTCCCCGAGTCTGTGGTGCTCGAATTGGGCGTTCGCTACGGGCAGGATGCGGTCTTCGTGTGGACGCCAGCCGAGTGGGCCATCGTGGCCTGCACGGGCGGTCGGCGGGTGGCTTCGGGCTGGCGGTTGCTGCCCTGACGCTCCCAGCCAGTGCCGGCGGGTTACCGGTCGGTGGGCGGCCTCTGCTGCTGCCGCGACCTCGTCACCCCAGTTGCCCCACGCTCGTCGCGGCTTGAAACGGGTGTTCAGTGGTACCAATTTCCCTTCAGTCGGCCGGGCGTCGCGTCGATAATGGCGACAGCGGGCCGGTGCAGACACACCTGGACCGGAGAGGGGGGTGCCCGACGTTTCGCGCCTAGCGCTGTCGTGGCACCGGGGAGGAACGGCGATGGGTCGCTACGACGACAGTTCTGACGACGGGCCAGCGGACTACGAGACGGAGGCCTTCTACTTCAGCCTCGTCCCCGACGAGGCGCGTCGGCGCCACTGGACCGAGCGGGGTTGGATCGACCAGGACGACGACGAGTTCCTGGCCAACTCCATGCTCTTCGCGGACCGGGACGCCGAGACCGAGCTCCGCCGGGAGATCCGCCTGTCGGAGTTGTGGGTCCGCTGCCAGTCCGGGCTCTTCACGATTGAGGAGTTCCGGGAGCTGTCCACCCTCGTCACGCAGGTGGACGGCATCCGCGGCTCGCTGTGCTTCGACTGCGCCATGTTGGAGCGCCCTAACGTGAGTGCGAACTGGGCCTTGGCCAACACGGGACTGTGCCGGGGGCATCTCCGGTTCCGCCTCGCTCACGCCCACATCGACGGCGACCACACACAGCGGTCGGCCTAGAAACCGGCGCATTCGCCGGGACAGGGCAGAATGGCCCGGTGACGCTGTCCGAACGCGTCTTCGCCGCTTCCTACCTGACGGGCTCGTTCGTCCTGCGCTCCGGCCGCACGGCGGACCACTACTTCGACAAGTACCGCTTCGAGTCCGATCCGGCCCTGCTGGCCGACATCGTCGACGCCCTGGTCCCGCTGGTGCCACCCGGCCTTGACGGCCTGGCGGGATTGGAGCTGGGCGGCGTGCCGTTGGCCACCATGTTGTCGTCGGTGACGGGGTTGCCGGCCTACTTCGTCCGCAAGGAGCCCAAGAAGTACGGCACCGAGCGGATCTGCGAGGGCGGCGACGTCTCGGGCCGGCGGCTGCTCATCATTGAGGACGTCGTCACCACGGGCGGGCAGGTTGTGCTGTCGGCTCAGGACCTGCGCGTCGAGGGCGCGGTGGTCGAGGACGCGCTCTGCGTGATCGACCGCGAGGGTGGCGGCGGCGGCGTAATGGCTGCCGAGGGCATCCGACTGCAGGCGCTCTTCACCATGCGGGACCTCGAGCGCCACCGGACTGGATGAGCGCCTGAGTGGGCGCCGTACCGGTCGTGCTCTTCGACCTCGACAACACGCTCTTCGACCGTTCGGGGGCGTACCGCACCTGGGCGTGCCGCTTTGTCGAGGCGACGGGCTTGGATGCCGCGGAAGTGGAGTGGCTCTGCCGGGAGGACCAGGATGGCTTCGCGGACCGGCGGGAGGTGTGGGCCGCGGCCCGGGCGCGCTACGGACTGGACGCCCCGGTCGAGGACCTGCTGGCGGCGTACCGGGCCGCCTACCTGGACTGCTGCGTGCCCGACAGGGAAATACACGATGCCCTGCGCGCCCTGCGGGACGCCGGTTGGCGCATCGGGGTCGTGACCAACGGGTCCATGCCCCAGCAGGCCGACAAGGCCGAGCGGCTCGGCCTGCTGCCACTCGTGGACGCGTTCTGCGTCTCCGAGGAGCTCGGCTTCGAGAAGGCCGACCGGCGGATCTTCGACGAGGCGGTCCGGCGCTGTGGTGCCACGCCCCCGGCGATGCCGGTCGAGGCGGGCTGGATGGTGGGGGACGCGCCGGGCCCTGACATCGGCGGGGCCCGGACCTGCGGGCTCCGCTCCGCGTGGCTGCACCGGAGGCGGTCCTGGGACCGTCGCGACGGGCCGCCGCCCGACCTGACGGTGGCCTCCATGGGTGAGGCGGTGGCGGAGATCCTCGCTGATCCTTGACGATCCACTCCCGCCCGCGAGGCCAGCACGGTTCTCCCGCCGGAAGTACGAAGAGAGCTGCCGGAGACCTGCTGGGCACAACAAAGACCCTGCCTCTGCCCTGACCAGGGACAATTCTGTGCACAAGTCTTTACAGGCACTCAGGCAATAAGCCATACTTTTTGTTCGCCGAATTCGGAGCAGGAGCCTTCGGCCTCGACGCCGAAAAGGGCCTCCGAACAGGGCGATTGCCAGTATCCACCTTCAAACCGAGGAAGTGTCCCCCATGATCGCCACCACGTGGCGCAAGCAAGCCGCCTGCCGGGGTCTCGACGTCGAGGCGTTCTACCCGGTCACCGAGGACGAGGCCGACGCGGCCGAGGCCAAGGCTGTTTGCGCCGTCTGCCCGGTCCGCCAGCTGTGCCTGGAGCACGCTCTGGCCCACCGCGAGCGTGAGGGCGTCTGGGGTGGCACGACGGAGCGGGAGCGCCGGCGGATCGTGCGGCAGCGCCGCAAGTCCGCTTAACCAGACAGGCGAAGCCCTCGCCGGGCCTACTTCTTGGCCTTGGGCGGTGCCGTGGAGGTCGACGTCGCCGGGGGTGGGCTCTTGACCGTGAGCGACGAGCCGGCGATCAACAGCGAGACGGTCTGGCCGCTCAGGTCGGGATCGCTCACGTAGCTGACCGGGCCGTTCAGGGTCGTGCCCAGCGCCAGCGCGGCGGCGTAGCCGACGGGGCCGTAGAGGATCTCGGAGCTGTCCCCGGGCGAGAGCTGGGTGGACGCGTTGGCGATGTCGTTGATGTAGAACCCCTGCACACTCAGCGCCACGGCGGTGGAGTGGGCGATGCCGTTCACCGTCGAGGCGTTGAGGACGTTCACGTCGACCTGGTCGTGCGGCACGGCCGTGACCGTGGTGCTGGTCGAGGGCGGGCGGACGCGCCTTGACCCGCTGTGGGTCGTGGTCGTGGTCGTGGATGCCTTGGCTTTGGCTTTCGCTTTGGCGGCGGCGGTCTTGACGTTTGCGGTCGTAGTGGTCGTCGGGGCGCTCAGGGTGCACGGGTAGGGGTTCCACGGCTCGGGCTGGGTGTTGGCGTAGACGTCGGACGGGATCGTCGTGGTGGTGGTCGTCGTCGGTCCGGACGCCGGGAGCGTCGTGGTGGTCGGCGTCGACGATGAGCTCTTGACCGTGAGAGCGGAGCTGGCGATGAGCAGCGAGACTGTCTGGCCGCGCAGGTCGGGGTCGGCCATGTAGGTGACCGGTCCGTTCAGCACCTTGCCGACCGCCAGGGCGGCGGCGTAGCCGTCTGGCCCGTAGAGGATCTCGGAGCTGCCCCCCGCCGGCAGCGACGTGGAGGCATCGCCGATATTGCCGATGTAGAAGCCCTGGACGCTCAGCGCCACAGCGGTGAAGTGCGCGATGTCGTCCACCGTCGAGGCGTTGAGGACGTTGACGGTGACCTGATCGTGCGGCACGCCGGCCGGCGTGGTGGTGGTCGTGGTCGGCTGCTTCCCGTGCTTCTCGGGGGACGTGGTCGTGGTGGTCGTGGTCGTCGGCGGTGTCGTCCCGATGGCGTTGAAGGAGTTGATCATGTTCTGCGCGTAGGGCTGCGCCAGCTGCAGGACGTCCGCTCCGCCGTCGGTGACGAAGGAGGTCGTCGGCAGCGTCTCGGTGATGAGGTGGTTGTTGGGCAGGCCTCGAAAGACCTCGGCGATGTGGAGCAGGTCGCTCTCGGTCATGGTGTCGTCGATCGTGATGTTGCCCACGGACTCCGAGATGAACGCGTTGACAGTCAGGGGATTGGTGATGGACGCGTTGACCTTCTGCAGCACGGCCCGGAAGAACTCGTCCTGGCGCTGGATGCGGCTGAAGTCCGACAAGCCGTCGTACTCCCAATAGCCGTTGGAGTTCATGTAGTACAGGTGGCGGCTGCGCACCAGCTGCAGCGCCTCCGTCCCGTTCACCACCTGGCAGCCCGTCGTGGTGACGTGGAGGCCCGTGTACGCGTCCTTCACGGCGGTCGGGAAGTCCATGGTGATGCCGCCCAGCGCGTTGACCATGCCCGAGAAGCCGGGGAAGCTGACCGAGGCGTAGTGGTTGATCGGGATGTCCAGGTCCTGCTCAATGGTTTGCACGAGGAGGTCAGGACCGGAGTTGTACGCGGCGTTGATGCGGTTCATGCCCGAGATCCCGCCGACGTTGCCCGGGATGTTCACCCAGAGGTCACGGGGGATGGACAGGACCGTGATCGTCTTGGCCGCCGGGTCGAAGCGGGCCACCATGGTGACGTCGCTGCGTTGACCACCGGCGTCGGCCTCGTTGCCGATCTCGCTGGACAGGGTCGAGTTGTCGCCGACGAACGCCCTCGAGTCGGAGCCCACCAGCAACATGTTGAAGGGTTTCCCGGGGGCGGACGGCTGGGCGACCAGGTGCTTGGCGTGGATCTTCTTGATCTGGCCGAAACGGTAATTGGCGTACTCGTAGACACCACCGGCGCCGAGCGCGGCCAGCAGCACAATGAGGGCCAGGGCATAAAGGACGCGGCGGCGCCAGCGGTGCTGGCGCTTGTGGTCCTTCTTGTGCGACTTGCGCAGCTCCTTCTGGAGGTCACCCCGGGACCTGATCGCCTCGGGGGGCAGGATGGCCGGGGCGCCGTCGGCGTCGGCGTCGGGAGCGGCGGCGTCGGGGACGTGGGCGTCGGGGGCGTTGTGCGCCCACCCCTCCTCCACCTCCCGGGGTACGTCCTCCGGGGGCTCATCCTCGCCATCGTCGGGGGGCAAGAGTCAGAAAATACCTGCCCGGGACGTCAGATAGCCTGCGCCCGGTGAATTTCGACCTGCCCGACGAGCTGCTCGAACTCCGTGAATCCGTCCGGCGCCTGGCCCAGGACAAGGTGAAGCCCCGCGCCCGGGCCATCGACAAGGAGGGTGCCTACCCGCAGGACCTCTTCGAGGCCTTCCGCGACGCCGGGCTCCTCGGGCTGTGCATCCCCGAGGAGTACGGGGGCTCGGGGGCCGGGATCCTGGGCCTGGCTCTGGCTATTGAGGAGGTGGCCAAGTACTCCAACTCGGCCGCCCTCATGCTCCTGCTCACCCGCCTGCCCACCGGTCCCGTCATGATCGCCGGCACCGAGGAGCAGAAGAAGCGCTACCTCCCCGGGATCTGCGACGGGTCGCTGCGGGCCGCCTTCGGACTGTCCGAGCCGCAGGCCGGCAGCGACGTCATGGGCATGCGGACCCGGGGGGTGCCCGACGAGGGCTCGGACGGGGGCTGGGTCCTCAACGGCACCAAGTGCTGGATGTCGGGCGTGCGCGAGGCCGACTGGTACACCGTCTTCGCCAAGACCAGCGAGCCGACCAGCCGGGCCCATGACTCGGTGACCGCCTTCATCGTCGAGCGCGCCTTCGACGGCGTGGACGTCGGCCGCACCGACCACAAGATGGGCGTCAAGGGGGTCGACACCGGTGAGCTGCTCCTGACCGATGTCCACGTGCCGGCGGAGAACGTCATCGGCGAGGTGGGCGGCTTCCGCCTGGCCATGCTCGGCCTCAACGCCATGCGCCCGATCGTGGCCGCCCGCGGCATCGGCCTGGCCGAGGGTGCGCTCATGTACGCCACCGAGTACGTGCAACAGCGGGCCGCCTTCGGCAAGACGATTGCGGACTTCCAGGGCATCCAGTGGGAGATCGCCAAGTGCGCCGTCGACCTCGAGGCGGCCCGGCTGCTGACCTACCGGGCCGCCGTGCTGGCCGATGCCGGCAAGTTCACCAAGGAGTACGTCCCGTACCTCTCGATGGCCAAGTACCACGCCACCGAGCTGGCCGTGCGCGCCTCGTCGCTGGCCGTGCAGCTGCTCGGCGCCGCCGGCTACATGGAGGACCACCCGACCGAGCAGTGGTACCGCGACGCCAAGCAGCTGACGATCGTCGAGGGCACGTCCCAGGTGCAGCTCGGGCTCATCGCCCGCGGCGTTCTCGACCGCGACCTCTGGTGGGACTGAGCGGGCACGGGCCGTGGCACTGAGCTGGCCCGAGGTCCTGGCGCGCCTGTCGCGCCGCGAGCCGCTGACCTTGTCCGAGGCCGAGGAGACCATGGGTGTCGTCTTCGCCGGCGAGGCCACCCCGGCCCAGATCGGCGCGTTCCTGACCCTCCTGCACGCCAAGGGCGAGACGGCCGAGGAGGTGACCGGTCTGGCCCGGGCCATGATCGCCGCCGCCGTGCCGTGCCCACTCGGAGTTGAGGACGGGCCGGGGCCGGGGTCAGGGCCGGTGGTGGTCGACCTGGTCGGGACCGGCGGCGACCGCCTGGCGAGCATCAACGTGACCACCCTGGCCGCCTTCATAGTGGCCGGCTGCGGCGTGCCCGTGTGCAAGCACGGCAACCGCGCCGCGTCGTCGTCGGTCGGCACGGCGGACGTGCTCGAAGCCCTGGGCGTCGCCATCGAGCTCGGGCCCGAGGGCGTGGCGCGCTGCGTGGCCGAGGCGGGCATGGGCTTCTGCTTCGCCCAGCGGTTCCACCCGGCCATGCGCTTCGTGGGGCCGGTGCGCAAGGAGCTGGGCGTGCCCACCGTGTTCAACTTCCTCGGGCCGTTGACCAACCCGGCCCGCATCCGTCACCAGCTGGTCGGTGTGAGCGACGCCGACGTGGGACCGGTCATGGCCGGTGTCTTCGGGGCGACCGGGAGCCGGCACACCATGATCGTCCACGCCGACGACGGGCTGGACGAGCTGAGCGTGACCTCGCCGTCGAGCGTGCTGGAGGTGCGCGGCGACGGAACGGGCGAGTTCGAGGTGCGCGACTGGCGGCTCGACCCGGCCTCGCTCGGGTTCGCGCCGGCCACCATGGACGATCTGCGCGGCGGCGACGCCGCCTTCAACGCCGGGGTCATCCGGACCGTGCTCGAACGGGAGCGGGGGCCGCGGCGCGACATCGGCGTGCTCAACGCGGCGGCAGCACTGGTGGTGGCCGACCGGGTGGATGACCTCGAGGCCGGCCTGGTGCTGGCCGTCGAGTCGGTCGAGAGCGGCCGGGCGCTCGGCGTGCTCGACGCGCTCGTCGCTACGTCGCAAGCAGCGCTGCGCCAGCAGACGGATTGACCCGCCAGGCCCGCCGCGGGGCGTGGGACTCCGGGTCCAGGGCGGACGAGTCGGGCTCGCAGAGGCCGATGGCACAGCCGCCGAAGCCACCCCCCGACATGCGGGCCCCCAGCACGCCGGGCTGGGCCAGCAGCTGGTCGACCAGCTCGTCGACGGCGGGGACGGAGACCCGGTAATCGTTGGCCAGGCTGCGGTGCCCCTCGGTCATGACTTCACCCAGGACGACCAGGTTGCCCCGCTGCAGCAGCCGCTCGGCCTCGCGCACCCGGGCGCATTCGGTGACGACGTGGCGGGCCCGACGCCGCAGCACCGGGTCGCTCAGCTGGCTCAGGTCGCCGAGCTCGCACAGCCCGAGGGGGCGGCCGAGCAGGTGCGAGGCCTGGTCGCACTCGGCCCGGCGCGTGGCGTAAGGGGAGTCGACCAGCAGGCGCGGCGATTCGCTGTGCACGATGACGAAGGCGGCCTCGTCGGGCACGGCCACGGGCCGCGTCTCGAGCGTGTGGAAGTCGATGAACAGCGCGTCGCCCGGCGTGGCGGCGGCAATGGTGAGCGGATCGAGCAGGCCGACGTGCGCGCCGGCCAGCCGCTCGGCCTCCTGGCACGTGCGCGCCAGCGCCAAGGGGTCCGGCGGGTGGCCGAGGGCGAGGAGGAGGGCCACCGAGAACGCCGCGCTGGAGGACAGGCCGGCGCCGACGGGGAGCGTGCTGGTGACCGAGACGGCGCCGCCGGTCGGCGGCGGCTGCAGTCGCAGGAGGCCGGCCGCCAGCAGCGCCTCCGGCGGCACCGGGGCGGTGTCACCCAGGAGGATCTCGAAGGGCTGGTGCGGGAACTGGTCCGAGTCGACGCCCACGAGGAAGCTGTTGGGCCGGGGCGTGAAGGTGACGTCGGTGGCCAGGTCGATGGCCATGGGCAGCGAGAGGCCGGCGTTGTAGTCGGTGTGGTCGCCGATGATGGTGACTCGTCCGGGGGCGCGGGCGGTGGGCACGGGCACAGCTTGGTCCAGCTTGACCGTGCCGGGCGGCCCGGGTCACGATCCTGCGATGGCCGAGCGCACTGGACCGCTGAGTGGGATCAAGATCATCGAGCTGGCGGGGATCGGGCCGGGGCCCTTCACCTGCATGATGCTGGCCGACGCCGGGGCCCAGGTGTTGCGACTCGAGCGGGCGGCGCCGGGTGCGGTCGAGCGGGCCGACGCGGCCGCGGCGTCGGGTGCCCCCGGCTACTGGGACTTCCTGAACCGGTCACGACCGTCGGTGGGCATCGACCTGAAGAACCCCGACGCGGTCGAGCTCGTGCTCGGGCTGGTCGAGGAGTCCGACGGCCTGGTGGAGGGGTTCCGCCCCGGGGTGGCGGAGCGGCTCGGATTGGGGCCGGACGTGTGCCTGGCCCGCAACCCGCGCTTCGTGTACGGGCGCATGACCGGGTGGGGCCAGGACGGGCCCATGGCGAGCATGGCCGGTCACGACATCGACTACATCTCCATCGGGGGCGCCCTCTGGTCCATGGGTCGGGCCGACTCGGCGCCGGTGCCGCCGCTGAACATGGTGGGCGACTTCGGTGGCGGCGGCATGCTGCTCGCCTTCGGGATGGTGGCCGCCTTGCTCGAGGCGTCACGGTCCGGCGCGGGCCAGGTGGTCGACGCCGCCATGGTGGACGGGGCGGCCACGCTGATGACCATGATCCACGCCTTCCACCGCGGCGGCCTGTGGAACGAGTTACGGGGCGCCAACATGCTCGACACCGGCGCGCCCTTCTACGAGGTCTACGAGACGGCGGACGGGCAATGGATGGGCGTGGGGGCTATTGAGGCGCAGTTCTACGCCGCGCTCTTGGAGGGCCTCGGGTTGGCGGGGGACGCATCGCTGCCGCCACAGATGTCACGGGACGACTGGCCGGCCATGAAGGCGCGCTTCGCCGAGGTGTTCCGGGGCAAGACGCGCGACGAGTGGACGGCGGTCTTCGACGGGACCGACGCCTGCGTGGCGCCGGTGCTCTCGCCGTGGGAGGCGCACCTGCACCCGCACAATGTGGCTCGCTCCACGTTTGTCGAGGTGGCGGGCGCGGTGCAGCCGGCGCCTTCGCCGCGGTTCACGCGGACGCCTTCGGGCGTGTCCAAGCCGCCGTCGTTCCCCGGGGCCGACACGGTGTCGGGTCTGGTGGAGTGGGGTGTGTCCGAGGACGTGGTGGCCAAGCTGCGCGAGTCGGGTGCGCTGAGCTAGTCGGCGCGGCGCCTCGTTGGCGCGGCGCGGAATGGGCGCGGCCATCCCTATCGGAAAGGCCATCGCTTTGTAGGCTCGCGGGTCCACCCGAGACCTTTTCGAGGACGTCAATGCCCGCTCCCGCCGCACCCCCAGTTTCGAATGGTCGCTGTTCGACGAGTGTGGGCCACGGGGCGTGGCGGCGAGCCTCCGGCGCACTGAGCTCGACGGTCGTCGTCGCCGGCACCATGGCGGTCGCCTTCGCCTTCGCCACCTCTGCTCCCGCGGCGGCGGCGACCGGCGCCACGCCATTCGCCTACGTGGCCAATTTCAGCGACAACACGGTGAGCGTCATCGACACGGCCACCAACACGGTCACCGACACCATCGGGGTCGGTGCCGGTCCTCTTGCGGTCGCCATCACGCCCGACGGCATGACGGCCTATGTGGCGACCGCCGGCGACGCGGTGAGCGTCATCGACACGGCCACCAACACGGTCACCGACACCATCCCGGTTGGTGCCGGAGCGGTGTCCATTGCCATCGAACCCAACGGGAGCACCGCCTATGTGACGAACATCAACGACAACGACGTGAGCGTCATCGACACGGCCACCAACACGGTGATCGCCACCATTCCGGTCGGCACCCTACCGTTCGGTGTCGCGCTCACGCCCGACGGCACGACGGCCTATGTGGCGAACTACGGCGATAACACGGTGAGCGTCATCGACACGGCCACCAACACGGTGACCGGCACCATTGCGGTCGGCTTAGCGCCACGTGGAGAGGCGGTGACGCCGGACGGATCGGCCCTGTACGTCGACGACAGTGGCTCCGACGACGTGAGCGTCATCGACACCGCCACCAACACAATCACCGCCACGGTGCCTATAGCTGGCTCTCCGATTCGAGTGGCCGTCACCCCCGACGGGACCGCCGCCTACGTCACGGGCTTCGGCGGTGACACCGTGAGCGTCCTCGACACGGCCACGAACACGGTGACCGCCACCGTGGTGGTCGGGAGCGATCCCCGCGGCGTCACCGTGTCGCCGGACGGGGCCACCGCCTACGTGGTGAACCAGTCGGCCGATTCGGTCAGCACGATCGACACCGCGACCAACAGCGTCACCGCCACCGTGCCGGTCGGGACCCAACCCACCGAGGTCACCGTCACCCCCGACCAGGCGCCGACGGCCTCGTTCACGGCGGCCCCGGGCACGTCCGGCTCGCCGACCTCCTTCGACGGGTCGGCCTCCTCGGCTCCCACCGGCGCGGTGACCACCTACGCCTGGAACTTCGGCGACGGGTCGACCGCGACCACCTCGGCGCCGACCACCACGCACCCCTACGCGGCGCCCGGGACCTATACCGCCACCTTGACGGTCACCGACTCGGCCGGGACCTCGACCACGCAGGTCTTCACCGGACAGACCGTGTCGCGGAACGGTGGACCGTCCGCGGCGACGTCACACTCGGTGGTCGTCGCCGCACCGCCGGCGCCACCGACCTCGGCCCCGTCGCCCACGGCGGGGTCGGCTGTCGCGGCGACCCCTGACGGCGGGGGGTATTGGATCGCCCACGCCGACGGCGGCGTGTACAGCTACGGCGATGCCGCCTTCCATGGTTCGCTCATCGGTCGTGTCGCGCCCAGCGCCCCCATCGTGGGCATCGCCGCCACACCTGACGGCGGCGGCTACTGGCTGGTCGGAGCCGACGGCGGGGTCTTCGCCCTG
>DATNLP010000259.1:0-5026 GCA_035602795.1 Acidimicrobiales bacterium
GGCGTGGTGGCGGTCATCGGTGTCACGGTGTTGGCCCTGGCGCACGAGCAGATCGACCTGAGCACCTACCTGCTCGGCGGGGCCCACGCCCGTTCCGCCAACCTGTTCACGGTCACGCTGCCGGTCGACCATCTTGGTTTCACCTACCCGCCGTTCTCGGCCCTTCTCTTCGCGCCCTTCGCCCATTCGCCCCTGCGGGTGGCCGAGGTGACGTTCTCGTGGGTGAACCTGGCCTGCGTCCTGGCGCTCGTGATGGTGTCGCTGCGCGCCGTGTGCGCGTCGCTCGACCGGCGGACGATCCTGTGGTGGTCGCTCGTCCTGCTGGTGCCCGTGCTGATGTTCGACCCGGTGCGCCAGACGTTCCTGCTGGGACAGGTCAACATCATCTTGGCGTTGATGGTGGTGGCCGACATGTGCCTCGAGCTGCCGATCCCGCGGGGGATCCTGGTGGGGCTGGCGGCGGCGATCAAGCTGACGCCCATCATCCTCGTGCCCTACCTGTTGCTGACGAAGCAGGTGCGGGCGGCGCTGTGGGCCATGGGGTCGTTCTGCGGGGCCGCGCTGGTGGCGATGGTCGTCGCGCCGTCGAACTCGTGGGCCTATTGGACGCATTACATCCGCGACCCGCAACGGGCCGGGATGCTGTCGTGGATCGGCAACCAGGGCCTGCTGGGCGCGATCGAGCGCGGGCTGGGCCACACGGTGACCACGCCGACCACGTTCGTGATCGCGATCTCGGCGGCGGCGGTCGGCGTGGCCGTGGGCGCCCTGGCCTACCGGCGGTCGTCGGCCGTGCTCGGGTTCCTCGTGGTCGAGGCGACCGAGTCGCTGGCCAACCCGGTGTCGTGGTCGCACCATTTCATTTGGGTCGTGTTGCTGGTGGCCTGGCTGGCGTTGGCGGAGGACCGTCCCCGCTACGGGGAGTGGTGGGCGCTGGCGGCCGCGGTGCTCTTCTGGGCCGCGCCGAGCTGGTGGGTGCCCCACGGTCCCGGCGTGACCTTCGCCGGGAGGGGGTGGCTGATCCCCGTGTCGGATGCGTACGTGCTGCTCTTCATCGTGCTCGTCGTGGGGACGGGCGTGCGGGTCTGCCGGCGGCGGGCGCCGGTGGAGCGCCCGGCGGTGGGCCGGAGCCGGCGGGCCATGGCGGCCTCTGCTGCCAGTGCGTGATGCCTGACGCCTGACGGCTGACGCCTGACGGCTGACTCACGGGTGATGCCCGACCCGCCCGACCCCCTGACGTCGGAGGCCGGGGACCTGGCGCCGGGCCGGACAGGCCGGACGTGGAGATCGGGGGCCAACCCCTGGGGAGTCTTTCGCCGGGGTCAGCGCGGGGGCGCGGGCTCGGCGGCCAGGGCCAGGAAGTGTGAGCCCTGGCCGAGCCAGCCGGGCGGCGGTGAGGAGGAGCGGGCCACCCGCCACCCGGTGACCACCATGAGCTTCTCGGCATCGCCCTCGAGATACACGCTGCGCCGCCTCTCGCCGATCACCCGCAGCAACTGGTCGACGGCGGCCCGGAGGGCCTGGCCGCGGCTGCCGGCGGCCGGCACCACGAGAAAGGTGGCGACGAGGACACTGCCCGCTGGTGCCCGGTCGCGCAGCGCCTGGCACACGGAGGCCACGGCCTCGAGGGTCAGGTAGGCGAAGAGTCCCTCGCACACGAACAGCGAGGGTCGTGACGCGTCGTGGCCTGCCGTCTCGAGGGCCCGGCCGAGGTCGGCACGCATGAGGTCGATGCCGACGTAGGTGACCCCCTGGGGGGCCAGTCCGAGCGCGGCCAGCCGGCGCTGCTTGTCGGCCTGGGTGGCCGGGCGGTCCACCTCGAACCACGTGGTCGTGGCGCCGGCGAAGCGGAGGGCGCGGCCGTCGTATCCCGCGCCCAGGAGCACCACCTGGTCCACCCCGTGCCCCAGCGCCCCGGCCACCTCGTTGTCGACGAAGCGCGTGCGTTCGGCCACGGCGGTGGGGCGCCCGATCGGCACCGCGAACACCCCGCTCACGGCGCGGTCGAGCGCCTGCTCGCCGGCGGGGTCCCCGCTCGGAGTGGACGGGCGCGTGCGCGCCAGGCGGTTGCGGTGGGCGGCCACCCAGCGCGCGGTGAGGGAGGGGCGAGCCGAACGCACGCGTGCCGTCCCCGTCAGGGCGTGACCGGGTTGGCGCCGCCCGCGGCCGCCCGCGCGTGGGCCCTGGATCGACCGAGGCGCAGCGAGAAGTAGGCCGCTCCGCCGAAGGGGATGGGCAGCCAGAAGTTGACGAGACGCCAGCTCAGGACGCCGGCCGCCGCCACGCCGCCCGGCACATGGAAGCGGGTCAGCACGGCGACGATGGTCAGCTCAATGACGCCGAGGCCACCCGGGGTGAGGGGGATGACGGCGAGGATGTTGGCCAGTCCGTAGGCGACCAGCACGTCGACCGGATCGATCCTGGCGCCGAAGGCGAGCAGGAAGACCCACAAGGACATGGCGTCGAGGATCCAGTTGGCGGCGGCCCAGATGCAGGCGCGCGTCAGCAGCTCGGTGTTGGAGAAGAGGATCTTCATGCGGTCGGCCACCTTCTGCACCAACGCGGTCACCGTGTCCGCCTTGATGAAGGGCAGGCGGTCGGCCACCCACTTGATGAGCGAGGCGGCCTGCTTCTCGCCCCGGGTGAGGAGGAAGACGAGGGTGGCGAAGATGGACAGCAGGAGCACGCCGAGGATGGCGGCGAAGCCGTAGAGCGGGTTGTAGCCCTGCAGCGGGATCGAGATCAGCAGGGAGAGCCAGAAGATCACGTTGAGCACCACGGCCGAGCCGATGCCCTGGGTGGCCAGCCCGAAGGCGGCCGTACTGCCCGACACGGTGCCGCCGGGCACGTCGGGCTCCGTCAGCAGACGGTAGCTGGCCGCCGTGCCGGGCACGGTGCCCCCGGGCAGGACGTGGCTGATGGACAAGGCCCACATGTTGATGCGGAAGATGCGGAACCGGGTCGGGGCCCCGGGGGAGAGGACGGTGTGGGTCAGCTCGGCGTAGGCCGCCAGCGCGCCGATCTCGAGCAGGGTGCCGAGGACGAGCCAGAGAAAATTCAGGTGGCTGAGCTGGTGGAACTCCCGGCGCGCGCTGGCCAGCTCGGGCAGCAGGACGTACTCACCCAAGAAGAACAGGAAGAGGATCATCAGCGTGATCTTCACGTTGCGCGGCATCCACCGGCGCCGGACGCGCGGTGGGGTCGGCGGGGGCTGCTCCCCCGGTTCCCCCTGGTCCACCTGCTCCATCGCCCTCATGCTTGCACGCGCCGAGGGGCTGAATGCGGCTCTTGAAAGCCGCGGTTTGTGAAGCCACAGCTGCCAAGCTGGTCCCATGCCCAGGGAGGTCCCCGACACCTGGCGGTCCAAGCTCTCGGGCAGCGCCCAACGGCGCGGCATCCCGTTGGGCACCATCGTCACCTCGGTGGCCGTCGTCATCCTGCTGCTGGACATCAACGCCGCCCTGATCGTGGGCCTCTGGGTGCTGCGCACCATCGTCCTGTACGTGGTGATCGCCTTCTTCATCACGCTGCTGTTCACCCCGGCCACCCGATTCCTGAGACGGCGGTTCAAGATGACCCACGGCGGGGCCGTCCTGCTGGTGTTCCTGCTCGGGGTGCTGGCCTTCGTCGGGCTGGTCTACCTCTTCGCCGAGCCGCTGGTGACGGCGGCGGTGCACTTCGGCAACCAGCTGCCTTCGCTGATCCGCGAGGCCAAGAAGGGCCACGGCCCGCTGGGCCGGCTGGTCTTCCGGTTCCACCTGCAGAAGTACCTGTCGGAGGACTCGACCAAGTTGACCTCGCAGCTCGCCAAGGTGCTGAAGCCGGCCACGGCACTGTCGGTCGGGGCCGCGGCGGCGTCGACCGTCTTCGCCCTGGTGACGACCGCCATCCTGACGTTCTTCACCATGCTCGAGGCGCCGCGCATGTGGGAGGGCTTCCTGTCCGTGTTCCACCCCACGGTGGCGGACCGGCTGCGGCGGGTGATCGACGAGACCATCCGGTCGGTGACCGGTTACATGCTGGGGAACGGGCTCACGTCGGTGATCGCCGGACTGATATCGGGCATCACGTTGGCCATCCTCGGCGTCCCCTTCGCCGCGCTCCTCGGCGTCTTCGTGGCCCTGGTCGACCTGCTGCCCCTCGTCGGCGGCCTGTTGGCGGGTGTGCCGGTGGTCATCATCGCCGCCATTCACTCCGTGCCGGCCGGGATCATCATGCTGATCGTCTTCCTGGCCTACCAGCAGGTCGAGAACCACGTCCTCAACCCGGTCATCATGAGCAGGACGGTGCGGCTCAACCCGTTCTGGGTCCTCATCGCGGTCCTGGTGGGGGCCACGCTGGGCGGCCGGGTGGCGGGGGGTCTGGGGACCTTCGTCGGCGCGCTGGTGGGCATCCCCTTCGGCGGGGCGCTGCAGGTGATCGTTCGGGAGCTGCGGCGGGGCCCCGACGCACCGGAGCCGCCGACGGCCGACCAGTTGGCGGGGCTGGAGGACGCCGTCGACGTTTAGGGCCGATCACGGGGTCGCGGACGGAGTAGCGGACGGAGTAGCGGACGGAGTACTGGGGGAGTACGGGACGGAGTACCGGGGGAAGACGGAGTACCGGGGGAACACGGAGTAGTGGGGGAGTACCGAAGGCGCAGGCCAGGGGTGGGGAGAGTCGGGCCGCCGCGCCGACGGGCGCCGGAGCCGGGCCGGTGGCCTCACCTAGAATGGGTGTCCATGCGACCGCTGGTGGTGATCCCGACGTACAACGAGTCGGAGAACATCGGGCGGATGCTGCGCCGGATCCACGACTGCCTGCCCGGGGCGGGCGTGCTGGTGGTCGACGACGGCAGTCCCGACGGCACGGCCGAACTGGTGAAGCAGGTGGCCTCCGAGCTCGACGACGTGCACCTGCTGGAGCGGTCGGGCAAGGCGGGGCTGGGCAGCGCGTACCGGGCGGGGTTCGCCTGGGGGCTCGAGCGGGGCTACGACGCCTGCATCGAGATCGACGCCGACTTTTCGCACGACCCGGCCGCACTGCC
>DATNLP010000269.1:0-3123 GCA_035602795.1 Acidimicrobiales bacterium
ATCCAAGGCTGGTCAACCACCTGTCCCAGCGTCTGCAGGTGGAGGACTGGTACCGCCGGCATCCCGAGATCGAGGAGGTCGAGATCACGCAGCCGCTCTTCGGGTTGGGCCTGCCGCGTACCGGGTCGACCGCTCTCTCGATGCTGCTGGCCCAGGACCGCGAGGTGCGTTACCTGCGCCAGTGGGAGTCCACCGCGCCCTGTCCCCCGCCATCCACGGTGACGGGACCGGGCTCCGACCCACGCCGCACGGCCGCCGGGGAGAGCGTCGGCTCCAGGAGCCACGTGCCGACGGACGACGACGGGCCGATGGAGTGCCTCGACCTGATGGCACTCGACTTCCGGACGCACATCTACCTCGCCTTCGCCCAGATACCGACGTACGCCGACTGGCTGCTTGACGCCGACCTCACCTCGACCTATCTCTACGAGCGCCGAGTGCTCAAGCTTCTGCAGTGGGGCGAGCCGGCGCGGCCATGGTCGCTCAAGTCGCCGGCACACGTGCTCTTCCTCCGGTCTCTTGACGGCGCGTTCGGTGACGCGCGCTTCGTCATGACGCACCGCGACCCGACCGATGTCCTCATGTCCGTGGTGGAGGTCTACGCCGACATTGCCGGCGTGTTCACCGATCATCTCGACCGCGGGTATCTGGCGCAGTTGAACCTGGAGCACTGGTCGACGGGCATGGCGCGCGCCCTGGCCTTCCGCGACGCCGGCGCCGACGACCGCTTCTACGACATCGACTTCCGGGCCATGCAGGCCGACCCGATCGGCGAGGTGCGGGGCCTCTATGCCTGGCTCGGCCGACCGGTGTCCCACCAGTTCGAGTCCGGCATGCGGACGTGGTGGGCCACCAATGAAAACGAACGTGAGCCGTCGGTGCGCGCCGATCCGTCGTCGGTCGGGCTCGATCTGGACGAGGTGCGGCCGCGCTTCGCCGAGTACGTGGCGCGCGCCGAGGTGTGGACCGCCCACTGAGGCGGCAGGGACGCAAGCGGCCGCAGGGTCGGAGCGACGGGAGGAACGGAGGGTGAGGAGATGGGCATGGACCTGACGGGTGGGATCGAGCGGGAGCGGGAGTACGTGTTCGCCGAGCGGCCCGACAACCCCGAGATGCGCGACTCGGCCAGCTTCTGGGTGGTCGACGGCGGTGGCGCGGTGGCGCTGCCGCGGGTGGGGATCGAGGCGGTGGCGGCCAACTGGGAGGCGCACGGGCTGCAGGTGAACGTCGCCTTTCCCGACGGTCGGGCGTACCGGTTGCGGGCCGACGGGCCGAGCTGGCCGCCGGCGGGGCCGGACGGGCGGCCGATGGTGCTCGGGGCGGGGCCGCTGGCCTTCCGCTGCGTGGAGCCGTTCGACACGTGGACGATGAGCTTCGACGGCCAGGCGGTGCAGACGTCGACGTTCGACCTCATGGAGGGGCGCCACGACGGGCCGTTGGTGGACGTGGCGTTCGAGGTGGAGGCGGTCATGGCGGCGCCCCCGTGGATCCAGGGCACGCTGGTGGCCGAGGCGGGTGCCGCCCTGGCAACGTCGGTCGAAGGCGGCCTCATGGGCGGGCCCCGGTACGAACAACTGTTCCGTGCCGTGGGGACGGTGCGCGTGGGCGGGGAGTCGCTGGAGTTCAGCGGGACCGGGCTGCGCATCCGGCGCCAGGGCGTACGACGCCTGGCCGGGTTCTGGGGTCACTGCTGGCAGTCGGCTTTGTTCCCGAGCGGGCGTGCTTTCGGGTACATCGCCTACCCGCGGCGCGACGACGGGGCGACGACGTTCAACGAGGGCTACGTGTTCGACGGTGGCGAGAGTGGGAGTGGCGAGCTGGTGGCGGCACGGGTGGTCTCGGCGCCGTGGCTCACCGAACTGCAGGCGTTGGGGCAAGACGTCTCGTTCGTGTTCGAGACCGAGGCGGGACGGGTCGAGATAGAGGGTGAGACCGTCATGGCGACGTTCGACATCCACCACGACGACAAGACGTTCTCGACCGATGCCATGAAGGCGGAGATGCCGAGCTTCCCCGCCCTGCAGCAGGCGGGCGTGCGGTACCGCTGGGACGGGGAGGAGGCCTACGGCATGCTCGAGCGGTCGTACCCGCTGGAGAAGATCAAGCGGGCGTGACCGAGAGGGCAGCGGGCCGGCGGCGGCGGAAGGCGGGCGGGAGTGCCCTTCTCCTGGACTGTGGGGTACGTTTCGCCCATGCCGGATCAGTGGCCCCACCTGGAGCTGCGCGACCTCCTGTCCATCGAGGTGTTCGTCCGGCCCGTGGTCGACCTGGGCGGCGGACGGCGCTTCGTCGCGTTCGACGGCGGCACCTTCGAGGGCGCTCGTGACGAGGTGGCCGGGACGATCCTGGAGGGCGGGATCGACTGGCAGCGCGTGCGGGAGGACGGGGTGCTCGAGATCGACGCCCATTACACGCTGCTGAGCGACCTGGACGAGGCCGTCGAGGTGCTCGCGCGGCCTGCGCCGGGCGGCGCCCGAGGTGGCCGAGCGCATCGCCCGCGGCGACCCTGTCGATCCCGACGAGTACTACTTCCGGACCCACGTCCGCTTTTCGACGGCAGCGCCCCGGCTCGACCGCCTGAACGGCCTGCTGGCCGTCTCGACGGGTCGGCGGGACCAGTCGGTGGTACGTCTCGGCGTCTACGAGGTCCTATGAAGCGTGCCGGTGGCGGCGGCGGCGGGAAGCCCCGCTGCGTCGTCGTCGGGGCCGGCATCGGGGGGTTGGCCAGCGCGCTGAGCCTGCACGAGGTGAGCGCCGAGGTCGAGGTGTTCGACTCGGTGCGCCGGGTGAGCGCCCTGGGGGTGGGCATCAACCTCCTCCCCCACGCCGTGCGCGAGCTCGATGCCATGGACCTGCTCGAGCGCCTGGACGCCCGCGGCGTGACGCCGACACGGCTGCTCTACTGCACGCGCCGGGGCCAGGAGATCTGGCAGGAGCCCCGTGGGGTGGCGGCCGGATACCCGTGGCCGCAGCTGTCCATCCACCGGGGCGTGCTCCAGGAGGTGCTGCTCGACGCGCTGGTGGACCGGCTCGGTGCGGGGGCGCTGCAGCTGGGGCGGCGACTGGTGCGCATCGACGACGACGGCGGCGGCGGCGGCAGCCGGGCGGCCCGCGGTCTTCGAC
>DATNLP010000295.1:0-13317 GCA_035602795.1 Acidimicrobiales bacterium
GGCGTGGGCGCGACGCCCGAAGAGTTCAATCCCCCGTCGCGCCTCAGTCCCCCGCCGAACCCCACTGCACCGCCGTCACCGAACAAGAACAGGGTGATCATCTCCAACCTGGCTCCCGACAAGGGTTCGTGACGAGCTGCCGAGCGAGTAGAGCTCACCTCGTGAACTGCGGATGGGACCGGCGATTCCTGCCTCAGTCTGGCGAACTTTGGGTAGGCATCACGGATGTAACCCAACCCCGACTGGGTCAACGCGGCCGATCCAAAATCATTCTTTAATGCAGAGATATCTTCGGGAGTCCTAGGGCCTGCCTGATGTTGCCCGTATTCGGCTCCGTGCATCAGGACTGTGGTTCGTTGTTATCTCAACTGCGGTTCGTTGTTATCTCAGAGGTCCCCAGGGCGGGTGTTGCCGAAGTGGTCCACCCTCCCGGCCAAATGGGCTGCCGCGGTTGAATGTTGCGAGGCCATCCGATTCGTTCCGACGCTCTCCCGCTAGGATCGCCCTTAGAGGTCGCGCCGTTCAGCATCCTGACCGAATCGCCGGCATCGGGAAGCGAATGGGTCTTTGGACTGGCGTCAGCAGGCAGCCTGTAAAGGCGACGTGGACCGATTCTTCTCACGAGACGCGGTAGACCTGGCCCGTGCCCGGAGAATGTGCGCGGGCTGCCCGGTGCGGGACGAGTGCTTCGAGTACGCCATGAGCCACCCGAACCTCCAGGGCGTCTGGGCCGGGCTCACGCCCAGGGAGCGACGGGAGCTGGGCTGGGGGCGCGTGGCGTAGCAGCTGGATCACGACGACTTCGCTGTCATCTGCGGCGAGTCAACACCGCTGCTCGCTCTTCACGTTTCTGGTCTGCTGAAGTCGATGTGGAGGCGGGTCAGTGTCGACGACTTGATCTTCCACTCTCCTTCCACCTGCTCGTAGGTCTCGTGGTAGTGCCCGTAACCCTCCAAGCGAGTCCCGTCTGGCCAGACGATGGTGTCTTGGAGCGCCCAGATGCCCTTCGCAGTCGAGGGCGAAGAGATCTCGATCTCTGGCATGTGGCCGTGGTGCACGGTGACGGCGTCCTGGAGTGTCGGCCGCAGGAAGGCAAGGAATTCGTCTGCGCCGGCAATGACGCTGCCGCCCGAGGCAGTGGTATCCATGACGACATCGTCGGTGAAGACCCGACGCATGCCCGACCAGTCCTTGGTGTCCATCGTCCGGAAGTAGCGGGCCTTGAGCTGCTTGATCGCTTCGATGTCGTCCACGCTGTCCCCTTTCGATCCTCCGACAATCCCAACGCTCGACCGCCCCACAACGACTTTCTTGGTGGAGACGCTAGCCCCGGAGTTCCCTGGCGAATCGAGTAACACGTCCCCCGCTCGACTCGACTTCCTTCGTCTCGGCCGACGACCCGATGAGGTGCCCGGAGTACTCGGCTGAAGTCAATGCGCTCGGTAGTGAAACAACCCTCCGGTAGCTTGGACCGATGACCATGCCAGGGCCCTCGGAGCTAGGCCGAGGCGTTGTCGTGTTGCCTGGAATGAGCCCTCCAGAGCCCTGGAATGGATGCCCCAGGATTTCCATCGACCCCGAGACCATCACCAATCCAAACGCCGCTCTTGAAAGCCTGCAGCGAGCCTGGTTCGATCGCCAGCCGATTGTGGTGGAGTTGGCGGTCGACTCGCAGGTGTTGTCCGATCGCGAGACCTGTCAGCGACCGGTCCATGATCTGAGCCCCAACTTCGAGTTTGCCCAGGAGCGCCTCCACTTCTTGGTCTGGGCGAACTCCTATGACGCCCGGGGTGGAGATCCGATTTGGTGGCATGGGCGCAAGGCGGTCAGGAGATGCGCCGACCAAGGCGTCAAGGAAACGGGTCCGGCGGACATCGAGCTGGCTGACGGGACTCCCCTCTACGTCGACGGAGGACCGTTCGCCCCCTCCCCCCTACCGAGTGGGATCGGGATCGTCCATCGGTGGAACACCGAGGCAGGGTCCATCTCGGCGCTGGGCTACCGGGCACCGGACGCTGACCTCGCCCCAGACCAGCTGGCGGCGGTCAACCATGAGAGAGGCGGCGCCCGGGTCATCGCCCCTGCGGGTTCGGGCAAGACGAGGGTCCTGACCGAGCGCCTCCGCCACCTGATCGAGGACCGCGGGGTGGAGCCGTCCACGGTGACGGTGCTTGCCTACAACCGCAAGGCAGCGGACGAACTGAAGGGGCGATCCGGCGGCCTTGTGACACCTCGTGGGCCACACGTCTACACGCTGAACAGCGTGGGCTTCTGGATCTGCAACGAGTACGGAGGGCGGGGGCGACTTCGCGTCCTGGAAGAGCCAGCAGCGCGGGACCTCGTCCAGAGAGTCTTCGAGGTCAAACGTCAGGCGAATACCGACACCGTCCTCCCCTACCTCGATGGACTGTCGGCCGTCCGAATGCGCTTGACCCCGCCGGCCCAGGTCGAAGCCGAGATCCCGGACGCCCAGGGTTTGGCCGACGGATTCGACAGCTACCGAGGGCTGTTGGCCGAGGCTGGCGCCGTCGACTTCGACGAGCAGATCTACCGGGCGATTGAGATCCTTCTGCGGGACCCGGAGGCTCGCGCCGCCGCACAAAGCCGAGGCCGACATCTCCTGGTCGACGAGTTCCAGGACCTCAACGCCGCCCACATGCTCCTGATCAGGTTGCTGTGTGCTCCGGCATACAACTGTTTTGGTGTCGGCGACGACGATCAGGTCATCTATGGCTACTCCGGAGCCACACCCGAATACCTGATCAACTTCGATAGGTACTTCTCCGGAGCGCACCACTATGCCCTCGAGGTGAACTACCGGTGCCCGCCAGCCGTCGTGCGCGCCGCGACGTGCGTCCTGTCCTACAACGAGAACCGGATCGCCAAGACGATCAGAACTCCGCCAGATCGCCGCGACGACGTCCTTGACCATGACCCGCTCACACATGGGCAGGGACCGGTGACCGTCGTGAGGGCACGGGCAAACGAGCTCCCGACCTGTGCCGTCACCACGATCTCGAGCTGGATCAGCGGTGGGGTACCACCCGAGGAGATCGCGGTGCTGTCCCGGGTGAACTCGACGCTGCTCCCGATCCAGATCGCGCTGACCGAAGCCGGAATCCCGTGCACCACCCCCCTCGATCAGAGAGCGCTCGAGCGAACTGGCATCCGGACGGCTCTCGCATATCTGCACATGGGTCTGGACCCGCAAGCGTTGGCTCGTGACGATGTCCTCCAGACCATCCGACGGCCTTCTAGGGGGATCGCCCGCAACGTGGTGGAGATGGTCACTAAGCGTCCGATCACGTCCGTCGCGGACCTCAGGCGTCTGGCCAATGCTCTCTCCGGTCGAGACGTCCCCAAGTTGATGGCCTATGCCGATGCCCTCGACTCGGTGGCGGCTCCTTGCCGGATCTCTACCGCAGAGGGATTGCGTGCCATTCGAGTCCGGGTTGGCCTGGGCGAGACGATGGACGTCTTGGACTCGTCCCGGGGGGAGGCCGATCGATCGACCCACGCCGATGACCTCGTCGCCCTGGAAGCCGTGGCGGCGCTGCACCCTGATGCGGCCTCCTTTGAGCCGTGGCTCCGCGAGCTTTTGGCACGGCGGTCGTTCGGCGGACCGGCTGTGCTGCTGTCGACGATCCACAAGATCAAGGGCCGGGAATGGGAACACGTGATCGTCTACGGCGCCTCACAAGGACTGCTCCCCCACCGGTTGAGCGACGACGAGGAGGGAGAACGGCGCGTCTTCCACGTTGGCTTGACCCGTGCCATCCGTCAGGTGGTTGTGTTAGCCGATGCCGAGGACTGCTCGCCCTTCGTGGCTGAGCTCGATGGCAGCCGCACCCATAGTCCGATCGTCGGCGTCGCCGGGTCGGACCGCCATCCCGAGCGGCCGCTCCGGGGTGGGTCGGCCCTCTCGACGGCCACTTCTCGTGACCGGATGCGACCCGGCCGCCATGGAGCCGGCGCGGGTGAGCGAGGCGCCAGACGACAGGCCAGGCTGTTGCCGGAAGTGCCGGCAGCCGTGGGGCTTGCACTCGATTACGCCAGTCATTCCGGGACCGTCGTCGACCTTTCCGAGTCGGAAGCGGTGCTCCAGGTGGGCGGGGCACGACTGACGGTGGCCCTCGGATCCGAGGTACGGGTGCAGGGAACGACGGTGATCTTGACTGGGCCGGGCGAGGCGCGGGGCATCAACGGCTCGGCGGCGCCCTATGAGAGCGCCCTTCGGGAGTGGCGCTCAGCGGCGGCGAAGCGGGCGTCGGTGCCGGCTTATGTCGTCCTGAACGACAGCGAACTCGCGGGCATCGCAACACGTCGACCGCGGACACTGGCCGAGCTGGCTCGGTGCAAAGGCATTGGGCCTAACCGGTTGGACCGCTGGGGTGACGAATTGCTGGCCGCACTGGACACAGTCGACGGGAATTGAATCGACCGGCGAGCAACACCGTCGGAACCTCGGGGCGTCGCACGTGCAGCCCGTGGCGCAGCGCTCTCCGTAGTACTTCTCACGCTCGAGGCCCGCTATCGAGACGGAATCCGCAGGCCGGACTTCCGTCTCGGATTGTATGACGCAGCATCGCGGTTTACGTCATTACCGTTACGCATTACGTTCGCGACTGCCTCCGGGAGATGCATTGACAGATCAACAAGTCCCTTGTTCGCTCCGCCCGGCCAGAAAGAAGGAACGTCATGAGCGCGGACAGCCAGAAGAAGGTCGCAGTCGAAGAACACTGGAAGGCATCCGAACGTGGGGATACCGAGGCCGAGCACACCATCTACAGTTCCGACGCGATCCTCGACTATCCGCAGTCAGGGGAACGATTCCGGGGCCGTGACACGATTTCCGCGCAACGCGGCGGACATCCTGCGAAGAGACACTTCACGGTCCTCCGGATCGTCGGCGGCGGGGATCTTTGGATCAGCGAGTGCATCAGCACCTACGACGGGGCGCCCAGCTACTCAGTGAGCATCATGGAGTTTGCCGATGGGCATGTGATCCACGAGACGCAGTACTTCGCCGATCCCTTCGGTGCGCCTGAATGGCGGATGGAACTCGCAGAGCCGATGCCCGGCAGGGAAATCGCCAGAGCCTGACCGCCTACTCGCCGACTCCGTAAAGAAAGTCATCGAGCGTTCTCCAGCTGTCCTCAGTAATCTGCCCGCCGCCGCGGTGCCAGGCCACGACGACGGCCACCCCGTCCGGATCGCGGCCGACCAGGGCAGCCCACTCTTCGTGATCACGGCGGCTGATGAGGGCTTTTCGGGACTCCAACTCGCTGGCGATCCGCTCCAATTGATCATCGGACTCGACTTCCAATACGAAGGCTCGCACACCGATATGGCGAGCTCCTCCCACGCGACTGCTCCCAAACGAGCGAAAGACGACGACCTGAGGTCGGTCGCTCCCCGGGGCGCTCACCGCAGCCAATTGGTCTTTTTGGGATAGCAACGTGAACTCGAGCACCTCGCGATAGAAGTCAATCGATCGGTTCAGATCAGCCACGTTCATGACGACACCCTGAAAATTCATCCTCTGCTCCAAATCGTCAGTAGAGGGAGGCACCATGCCGAGCCCCCGTACACCCAAGCTGCGCCTTCCATCCAGAGCTACCCAGATCTGCCGGTTCACGGGCCAACCGTGGGTATGGGACCCCGCGTCAACGCCGCTCGTTCCTTATGTTCTACAACCTCCTGGGCGATCCCCACGAGGCTCTCGGTTCTCCAAGCACCCACGGCGAGCGCTGTTGCCGCACCAGGTCGGTAAACGCGGCCAGAACGACCAGTCCGGCAAGGCCCGCAGACAAGCACACGGTCCAACGATCAGGGTCATCGACGCCAGCGGCATGCCGGCGGCGGTTACAAGTTGGAGACGAGCTCGGCCACGATCTCTGCTGCCGGTTGTGGCTGTCTGGCGAGCCCAACGCTCTGCCCGGCCCACTGTGAGAGTGCTTCGATATCACCGGTGGTACCCACCATCGGCGGTGCCCCCTCGTACCGGACGATGGCTTCGCCGGAAGCGAGGTGCGCGATGACGCCCTCTCCCGGCCGGCTCCCCAGTGGGGGCCGGCCTGCGGCCTCCCACATCTCGGCCGTGGAGTTGCGAAGGGCGCGGTGGGGCGAATCGGGCCACCCGACGTCGTACAGGTTGGCGTACCACTGCGCGTCGGTCTCGGCCGCGTTGATCAGACGCTGGCGATACTGCTCGTGGATGGGCATCTCCTGGGCCAGCAGAAACCGGGTACCCAGCCACGCCGCCTGGGCGCCCAGCGCGAGCACTGCGGCCACTCCGCGGGCGTCGCCGATCCCGCCGGCCGCGATCACCGGCACCGGCGCCACCGCGTCCACGACGGCAGGCACCAAGGGAAGTGTCGCGATCTGACCCCCCACGTGTCCCCCGGCCTCCCAACCCTGCGCCACGATGACATCAACTCCGCCCGCGACTGCCCGCCGCGCCTCTTCGGCGCTGCCGACCGTGTGCAAAACGATTCCGCCCGCGTCGTGGACCCGCTCGACGTATCCGGCGGGATCCCCCAAAAACAGCGACACGATCCGCAATCCGGCGTCAAGCACCTCACCGAGGCGACGGTGCTGATCGGAGGTGAGAACGAGATTGCCGCCAAAGGGACGATCGGTGAGCGCCGCCGTCTCGCGCACCACCTCTCCGGCCGGAGTGGACCACGTCAGCGTCACCATGCCGAGCCCACCGGCATTGGAAACCGCTGCCGCCAGTTGGGGCACCGCCACCATCGGCGCCAGGACGATCGGCTGCTCAATCCCGAGTAAATCGCAAACCGGCGTTCGCACCAATACCACCTACCCTTCGCTTCACTGCCTACCCGTTCGTTCCGACTCGGAGTTCCTGCGACCAGTCGCTACGTCGACACGTTTAGCGGGCGCAGGCAGATCCACGTTCACCTATGACTGATACGACGTCGGGGCCGACTGAGGATCCCGCTTGTTCCATCCGTGAAAATTCGAATAGTCGTCGGCATCCCAGGCCTCGCGCAACCCTGGCTTGTTCAGGTCCCAGTCAGGGCGGATCTCGCTCGAAACAGCGCGCAAGTCGGACCACAAGTCGTCAAACGATGGGCGTCCCCAGAACCAGTACCCGTTGTAGACGCGGTGAATGACCAATCCCGGCTTGAGTACCAGCGTGTGGGGGATCATCGGGTCGTGCTCGGGGTCCGTGTATTCCTGGATGTCGAGGTCCTTCTGAACCGTCCGCCCGGGATCGGAGAGGAAGGGCCACTCGGCGCCGACCGAGGCGCGGAACTCTTGCGACGAGTGGTGATCGTCGGTCGAGATCGTGACGATCTGGGTGTACGCCACGGCGATCTTCGGATAGTTCGCAGCGAGCTCCAGGTGCTGCTGGTGCTCCTTCGGACAGTAATTGCCCCGCGCCAGCGTGAGGACCAGAGGGTCCTGGCCCTGGAGCTCGCTGAGCTTGCGCACCATGTTGGTGTGATCGGGTAGGGCGTAATCGGGGAAAGTGCCGCCGGGTTTGATGTCGGATCGCATGGATCACCGTCTCTTTCGTCGCCTCACGCGCGCAGCCTTTGCGGTGGAGCCCAGCCCGTCCCGCCCAGCAAGGGGCGAACGTCTTGTCGTGACATTACCGTTCGCGGCCTCCGCGTCACCCCGACGTCGCGCATCGTCGTCGATGCTGGAGGGCATCCTTCACTAGTTCCGCGGGTCGTCGATCGGGTCGAGGTATTCGAGGCCAAGCGGTCCGATGCCCGACACCTGGGTGACGTACGCACCTGACTTTGCCCAGTGAAAATGAGGGGTACCGCCGGGAAGCACAATAACGGCGCCTGGCGGGTACGCCTTCAGCTGTTCGTCGTCGAACCGGCTCCCCAGCCCGATGTAAAAGACGCCGGATATGACCGTGTAGACGCGGTCCTCAGGATGCTGATGCGGCATCAGCTTGACGCCCGAGGGCACCTTGACCCTGATGACGTAAGGCCCCGGTTCGGCAGGGTCGCCGACGACGACGGCCAGGCGCGCTGACGGCGGGAACGCAGGGAACGGCTTCCAGTCGATGTCCTCGGGGAGGACCGATCTGAAGATGGCTTGGTCTGGTTGGTGGATCCGCTTGGAAATTAGACCTCCCAACTCGGTGAGGAAGTGACCCAACGCAGCCACAGTTCGAAGTGGGACGTCCCGGCCCACCCGTGCGTCACCCCGTCGAAGCGAGGAAGGGTCCCTGCCGGACTGTAGCGTAATGAATCGGCTCGAGCGCTGCTCCGTCCTCGTCTTTCGAGGCTGGGTACGCTGACTGGACATCCCGGCCATTGACTCGGATCTCCGACCACCATGGGCGGGACCCGACGCTTCACCAGAGCTGTCCGATACCGATCCCCCGGGTCTATGGCCGAAGGAGCTCACATGAGTACGACCCCAATAGCCGACTACGCGCTCCTTTCGGATCGGCACAGCGCTGCGCTGGTGGGCCGGGACGGGTCGATCGACTGGTTGTGCTTCCCCCGGTTCGACAGCCCGTCGATCTTCGGTCGCCTCCTCGGTGACGAAGCTGGCCACTGGTCGATCCGGGCCACGAGCAACACACATGTGACTCGCCGCTACCTGGACCGCACCATGGTGTTGGAGACGACCTTCCACACACCGACGGGTACGGTCGCCATAACCGATGCCCTCGCCATGGGCAACGGCAACAGGGGGCATGAGCTCGGCAAGAATGCGCCGCATCTTCTGCTGCGGCGTGCGACGTGCCTAAAAGGAGAGGTCGACCTCGACCTGGAGTACGTCCCACGCCCGGAGTACGGGCTCGTCTATCCCCTGCTCGACGTCGTCGACGGCGGACTGACCGCGTTCGGGGGCGCCGACGTGTTGGTCCTCTCTTCTCCAATGCCCGTGACCGTCGACCAGTCGTCCGCCTCGGGCCAGCTACACCTCCGCAGCGGCGAAAGCGCGTGCTTCGCCTTGCATCACCGGCAGCGGGCCGAGACGGGCTCAGCCACGGTCTGGAGCCAATCCGAGATAGGCGCACGGCTCGACGACACCGTGTCGGCGTGGGAGTCGTGGTCGGAGCTTCACCAGGCCTACGTGGGTCCGTGGCGAGACCTGGTCCACCACAGCGGACGGGTACTCCAGGCGCTCTCGTTCGCGCCCACGGGTGCGATCTGCGCGGCGGCCACCACTTCGCTGCCCGAAGCCGTCGGCGGCGCCCGAAACTGGGACTACCGCTACTCCTGGGTCAGGGACGCTTCCTTCACGATCGAAGCGCTGTGGGTGGCGGCCTGTCCTGACGAAGCCAATGAGTTCTTCGACTACGTGACCACCTCAGCGGCCGGCTCGCTCGACCGGGGCGGCGACCTGCAGATCATGTTTGGCATCGGTGGCGAGCGGGACCTGACGGAGAGAGAGCTGCCCCACTTGGAGGGATGGCGACACTCTCTGCCGGTCCGCGTCGGCAACGGTGCCTGGAACCAGCGCCAGCTTGACGTCTACGGCGAATTGCTCAGCGCCGTGTACCGCCTCGCCGACCACGTGTTCGACACCACCTCACGACGGGTTGGGCCAATGGCCAACCCTGACAAGTGGGGCGCCCCCCCCGGATCTGGCACCAGCCACACGACGGTTCTTCGTTCAACTGGCCGACACCGCCGCCGGGCGCTGGCAGGAAAAAGACCAAGGGGTCTGGGAGGTCAGGGGCGAGCCCCGCGACTTCTTGTACTCCAAGCTGATGTGCTGGGTGGCTCTCGACCGGGCGGTGGCCTTGGCCGACCGTCTCGGCGCCTCCGACCGAGTCAAAGCTTGGAAGCAGACACAGGACCAGATCCGTGAGGCGATCATGACCAAAGGCTGGAGCGACCGGGCCAACGCCTTCACTCAGTCCTTCGGCTCCGATGAGCTTGACGCCTCCAGCCTGATGCTGCCCTTGGTGGGGTTCCTTCCCGCCGACGATGCCAAAGTGCTGGCCACGATCGACGCGACCGAAGAACGCCTTACTGACGATCGCGGACTGGTATATCGCTACCGGTCCCGCGACGGGCTCGAGGGCGAGGAAGGCACGTTCCTTCTGTGCACGTTCTGGCTGGCTCAGGCCCTGGCCCGGGCCGGACAGCCAGCCCAGGCCCGCACCGTCTTCGAACGCGCCGCGGCCTTTGTCAGCGATGTCGGCCTGCTCGCGGAAGAGGTCGATCCAGTCGGGGGAGAGCTTTTGGGCAACTTCCCCCAAGCCTTCAGCCACATCGGGCTCGTCAACGCGGCGTGGGCCATTTCTGAAACCGAACTCCAACAGACGCCACCGGCTGAAAGTGCCGCCGGCACGTCGGGTCCGCCGGATCGAACTCCGGCCTGACGGCGGTCGCAAATCGCTTCTCGGCCGATATCGCCAAATGAGAAGCCTTGGCAGAACGCTTGGAAGCCTCGGTCGGGTGCGATCCTCAACCGGCTACTGCGGGTGCTCTGGAGCAATCAGGATCGGGCGCCGGGTATGCGACGCCAGAGTGTGCGAGACGCTGCCAAGCAAAGTGCTACGCAGAACTCCCCGGCCCGGTTGGCCGCACAGGATCAAGCGAGCTGAGAGGTGGTCCGCTGTCTCCAAGATCGCCTTGGGAATCCCTTCGAAGGACTCCTTGATCATCGGTGAGGCCTCATATCCGTGCTCCTTCGCCCGGAGTGCTCCATCTTCCGCTACTGACCTTGCATACGATTCTTCCTCAGCGTCCAAGTCCGCGCCCCCCGTCGTGCTGCCCGCCGCGAAAGCTCCGGCAAGCGCCAAGCGCGTCGCCACGGTTTCCCAAACCGTGAGCACAACAGCGTCCACCGGTCGGATGATCAGGTCCGCCGCGGCTCTCATGGCTGCTCGCGATCCGTCAGATCCGTCGAAGCAGAACAGTACGGGACCACTTTGGCTTCCATCCGTCATGACATTTGCCCCTTTCTTTTGCGACGTCTCGGAACCTTCAGAGGCCGACAATCTACGCGGTGACACGGTCGTATCCCGGCCCTTCGCTTCGTTACCGGAGGGGCTGCCTCTCAGTTCGCCCTCGCCATTTCCGTAGAGGAGGTCGTGGAGAGTTCTCTAGTGTTCTCGGTAAATCCGCCCAGTCCTGAACGGATGCTATGGCCCGGGTCACTCGGCCGGTGGCCCGGCCTACCACCGCAGTTCCTGCGGCCGCCTCATGCCGGCAACAGTGGCTGACCGACATCGAGCGCCACGAGGCGCTCTTGAACCGAGAGGAGGTGCAAGACCTTCTCCATCGGGCCGTCGCAGCGGCCCAATGAAGCTGGGGGCAGTCAGATCCGGGGGACGCCGGTGAGGACGGAAGCAGCCCCGACAACGACGGGACGGATCAGCACCGCCAGATGAGCCGGGCCCGGCAAGCAAGACGGAAAGGCGTACGTGAGAAACCAGCGACTGAACGCCCCTCAAGGGAGCCACCGGCTCGAACCTGGTGGATCTGGGTCGGGTAGCAGCGCGCACCTGCACGAAAACGTGCGGGAAACTCCTAAGTCGGGTGATGTCGCCGACCTGGAGGCCACGGTGAAGGCCTGCGGCGTAGTCGTGGCGATGCTGCAGGGGCATAGCTGGGCGTCCACCCCGTCGAGCGGTTCAAGAGTGAACGTGGGAACCATCGTGGAGACCCCCTCTCCGGCCGACAGCCAGTCGGTCGACGGGAAGGCTCGTCGTCAGCCGACGTCTCCACGACGGGACGGAGGACCCGTAGTAGTCCGAGGCCGGGAAAGCCGGCCACATGGCGAAGGGGTCCAGCGTGTTCGCAGCATCAATGCACAGCGAGAAGCTCGTCGGTGAATATCGGCGATCCCTGGCCCGACCTCGACGAGGCTGAGTCGGAGGTACTCACGATGCAGACGAAGCTGCACCAATGGGCGTCGGCCGATCCCGGTCGCCGTTTCGATGACCTCTACAACCTCGTCTATGACCCGGCCTTCCTCGTCGTTGCGTGGAACCGGGTGCGGGGAAACAAGGGCGCACGCACGGCCGGAGTTGATGGAGTGGTTCCCCGCTCCGTCGTCTTCGGCGCCGGAGAGCTTCTCGGCGAGATACGAGGTGAACTCAAGTCACGCCGATTCGTTCCAATACGGGTGCGGGAAAAGGTGATTCCCAAGGCGTCGGGCAAGGTCCGCCGCCTGGGCATCCCGACCGCAACCGACCGGGTGGTGCAGGCTTCCTTGAAACTGGTGCTCGAGCCGATTTTCGAGGCGGACTTCAAGCCGTGCAGCTATGGCTTCCGCCCGAAGCGCCGAGCCCAGGACGCTATCGCCGAGATTCACTACCTCGCTTCACCCAATCGGAATTACGAGTGGGTGTTTGAGGCAGACATCAAGGCATGCTTCGACGAGATCGATCACTCGACCCTCATGGACCGGGTGCGCAATCGGATCGGAGACAAGCGAGTCCTGGCATTGGTGAAGGCCTTCCTGCGAGCCGGCATCCTCTCCGAGGATGGTGTCTCTCGGGAGACGATCACTGGAACACCCCAGGGCGGCATCCTCTCACCATTGCTAGCCAACATCGCCCTATCCACCCTGGACGAATACTTTGCACGAAAGTACGAAGCGCTCGGACCTGAGTGGACGCGCAGAAAGCATCGACGCGCCGGTGGCTCGGTCATGAGACTCATCCGCTACGCGGATGATTTCGTGGTCATGGTCTCCGGCACTCGTGTCGATGCCGAAGCGCTCTGGGACGAGATCGGTAGCGTGCTCGCACCGACAGGCTTGCGCCTCTCGGTCGAAAAGACGAGGGTCTGCCACATTGATGAGGGGTTCGACTTCCTCGGCTGGCACATCCAACGCCAGACCTGGCGGAGCCGAACCGGAAAGCGGGCCGTCTACACCTACCCATCGAAGAAGGCTCTGGCCTCGGTGATGGCCAAGGTGCGGATGATCACCCGACGCAGGCGACATCGAACACTGGCCGACCTGCTGCGCCAGTTGAATCCGGTGCTGCGGGGATGGTGCAACTACTTCAGGCACGGTGTGTCGTCACGCACATTCGGCTATCTCGATCACTTCGCCTTTTGGAGGATCGTGGGCTGGCTGCGCAAGCGGCACGTCGGCCTGAATATGGGGACGCTCGTCCGGCGGTTCCTGCCCGGTTGGCAGATCCGTGCCGGTCGATTTGAGATGTTTCGACCTGAGGCAGTGGGAATTGTCCGCTACCGCTATCGGGGCACTCACATCCCCACGCCATGGGCCAGTGGCGAACAGGAACAGCCTCTTCCAGCGGCATGAACACGTGGAGAGCCGGATGCGGCGGAAGTCGCACGTCCGGTTCGGAGGGCGGGCCGGAGAAACCCACCAACGGAAACGTTG
>DATNLP010000337.1:0-5286 GCA_035602795.1 Acidimicrobiales bacterium
TGGGACTGCCCCGCCAGTATCTCGCGCAGGGTCGGGCCGACGACATTCTGGCCAGCCTCGGGCTGGACGGTCCGGGTATCGCCGAAAGCGTGCGACGGGCCCGGCTCTCGGTACCGGCGGACCTTCCGCCTCGCTGACGGCTGGTCGGCGGGGCGGCGGGGCGACGGGTCGGCTGGTCGGCGGGGCGACGGGTCGGCGGCCGACGGGGCCGCGAGGCGCGGTACGGCGCCCGTCAGGAGCGATTGGCTCCGTTCTGCCGGACGAAGTCGTTGACGGCGTAGTACGCCTCGATCGACTCCCCGGCGTCACCCCAGAAGCCCTCCTGTACGTCGTGGGCCATCTGGCCTTTCGCCACGTAGTGGTTGTTGACGTCGGTGATCTCGAGCTCGCCCCGGCCGGAGGGCACGAGGTCGCCGATGATGTCGAACACGCCGGCCTCGTAGCAGTAGATGCCGGTCACGCAGAAGTCGGATGCCGGGTGCTCGGGCTTCTCCTCTATGTGGACCACCCGGCGTCCGACGCCGTCGCCGGCACCGCCACCGTCACCGTCACCGTCGCCGTCGTCGAACACCGGCACGCCGAGGTGGCGCAGGTGCTCGGGCTCGGCCACCCTCGAGAGGAGGATGCGCGCCCCGACCGGGTCGGCCCGGAACGCGTCGACCATGGGACGGATGGACTGCTCGAGGACGTTGTCGGCCAGCATGACGAGGACGGGGTCGCCGCCGGCGAAGTGCTCGGCCAGGCCCAGCGCCTCCGCGATGCCGCCCGCCTTCTCCTGGTAGGCGTACGACAGCTGGTGGATGCCGTACTCGCGACCGTTGCCGAGCAGCCGCAGGAACTCTCCGGCGTGGGTGCCGCCGGTGACGAGCATGATCTCGTCGATCCCGCTTGCCACCACGGCCTCGATCGCCCACTCGATCATCGGCCGGTCGAAGATGGGCAGCAGGTGCTTGTTGGTGATGCGCGTCAGCGGGAACAGGCGCGACCCGGTGCCGCCGGCCAGGATGACGCCCTTCACGACCCCACCGCCGTCGTCCGCCCTGTCAGCACCGTCCGCGACGTCAGCGCCGTCCGCAACATCTGCATCGCTCGCCGTCGCCGCACCAGGAGCCTGTCTAATCGAAGGTCAGGACGCCACGCGCCACACGGCCGGCATGCATCTCGTCGACGACGTCGCTGAAACGCTCGAGCGGCCGCTGCAGCGAGACCAGCTCGTCGAGCATGAGTCGACCCGACTTGTAGAGATCGATCATGAGCGGGATGTCGTGGTGGGGACGGGCGGACCCGTACCGGTTGCCGAGCAGCCCCCGGTCGACGTAGGTCAGCGCGTTCACGTCGACGGCCACCTCGGTCCCCCGGGGCGGGATCCCGATCGCCACCGCGGTGCCGCCCCAGTCCAGGGAGTCGAGGGCGCTCCGCAGCACGGCCGGGTGGCCCACGCAGTCGAAGGCCCACGTCACCCCGCCCAGTGGGGAGAGGGCGCCGGCGGCGGATTCACGGTTGGCCGGAACGAGCTCGCGCACGGCCGCCGCAGCGTCGCCGGCAGCACCCGCGTCGACGAAGTGCGTCGCACCGAACTGACGGCCGAGCTCCTCCTTGGACGCCATGGTGTCGACGGCCACGATACGGGTGGCGCCGACGATGCGCAGGCCCTGGATCACGTTGAGGCCGACGCCGCCGACGCCGAAGACGGCCGCCGTGTCGCCCGGCTGCACCTTGGCCCGGTTCAGTACCGCCCCGACGCCCGTCAGCACGCCGCAGCCGATGAGGCAGGCCGACGACAGCGGAACGTCCTTCGGGATGCGGACCGCCTGCACCTCGCTGACGACCGTGACCTCCGAGAAGACGGATGCGGCAGCGAAGTTCGAGGCCGGCTCGCCCTTGAAGGTGAACGGCGTCGAGATGTTCCCGAGCGAGCTCTTGCACCACGTCGGGTGCCCGGCGCTGCAGGCCCGACACACCCCGCAGCTGGCCAGGGTGGCGATCACGACGTGGTCGCCAGGCTTGACCGACCGCACCAGGTCCCCGACCGCCTCCACGACGCCCGCCCCCTCGTGGCCGAGCACGGCGGGCGCCGGGAACGGGATGGTCCCGTCGATGACCGACAGGTCGGAGTGGCAGACGCCGGCCGCCTGCATGCGGACCTGCACCTCGTTCGGTCCGGGCCCGCGCACCTCCAGCTCGTCGGTGACCTCGACCCCCTCCCCCGTGTAGACGATGCCTCGCATATCGCTATCTCCTCTCCTGGTCCTCGATCACAACACGACCACACGGTCGGCGCCCGCGGCATGGCGGTCCCGCAGCTCCCGCTTGAGCACCTTCCCGCTGGCATTGACCGGCAGGGCCTCGACCAGCACGACACCGCGGGGCACTTTGTAGTTGGCCATCGCCCCGCGTGACCAACCGAGGAGGGCCCGGCCCAGCTCCTCGGGATCGGCCCCGGCGTCGGCTGGCACGACGTATGCGCAGCCGACCTCCCCCATCCGTTCATCGGGGATCCCGACGACCGCCACCTGGGCCACCCCATCGTGGCGGCGCAGGATGGCCTCGATCTCCGCCGGATAGGCGTTGAAGCCCCCGACGACGTACATGTCCTTGACCCGGTCGGTGATGGTGACGTTGCCCGCCTCGTCCAAGACGCCGATGTCCCCGGTGTGCAGCCAGCCCTCGGCGTCGATCGCCTCGGCCGTCGCCTCCTCGTTGCCCCAGTAGCCCGACATGACGGTGTAGCCGCGCACGACGATCTCACCAGGCTCGCCCGCCGGCACCGGCTGCCCGTTCACGACGACCCGCACCTCGAGTCCGGGTATGGCCCGGCCGGATGTGCCGGAAATGATGTCGGGCGGGTCACTTCGGCGGCACATGGTCACCGTCCCGCACGACTCGGTCAGCCCGTATGCGGTGAGGACCGTGGTGAAGCCGAGCTCGTCCGCCATCGCCTGCACCAGCTCGACCGGCACGACGGCCGCGCCGGTCACCCCGAGGCGCAGTGACGACAGGTCGTGCTCGTGTCGCCGGGGGTCGGCCAGCAGCGTTTGGTACAGCGTGGGCGGTCCGGGCAGGACGCTGATGTGCTCGGCCGGGATGCGCTCCATGACCTTGGCGGCGTCGAACACCGGCTCGGGCACCACGGTGGCGCCGGCCATGAGACAGGCCAGGATGCCCGCCTTGTACCCGAAGGTGTGAAAGAACGGGTTGACCACGAGATAGCGGTCGCCTGGACCCAGCCCCACGATGGAGGACCACGTGCCGAACGTCCGCAGGGACTGGGCGTGCGTCGTCACGGCGCCCTTGGGGTAGCCGGTCGTGCCCGACGTGAAGATGAGATCGGACGGGTCGTGGGGCTGCAACGCCGCCGCCCGCGCCGCCGTCTCGGCCGGGTCGACCGCCTCGCCCCCAGCGAGGAAGTCGTCGAGTCTGGTCAACGGTACGGCGGGCTCACCACGACCTGTTTCCGGCCCCTCGTCGCGGAGGAGCACGATGCGTCGGAGCGGCCGGACGTCCTCACCGGCCAGCAACGCCGGGTAGTCGACCCCCAGGAAACCGCGCACGGTCACGAGCGCGGTCGCGCCGGCGTTGCGCACGATGTAGGCCGCCTCGCCTCCTTTGAAGCGCGTGTTGAGCGGCACGAGGACGGCGCCGGCACGGAGCGCGCCGAGGGCGGCCAACATCCACTCGGCGCAGTTGGGCGCCCAGATGGCGACCCGCTCCCCCGCACCGATGCCGGTGGCCACGAAGCCGCGCGCGTAACGGTCGGCCTCGGGAGCCAACTGTGCATAGGTCAGGCGCACCGGGCCGTCGACCAGGGCCTCGGTGGCGCCGTGGCGGGTGGCGATGTCCTCGACCAGGCGAGGGATGGTGCCCCAGGTGAGGTCGGCCCGCGGGTCCTCCTGCTCGGGGGGCGCCCCGCCGATCCCCCTGCCCGTGTCCGTGCCCGTGTCCGTGGCCGTGCCCGTGTCCGTGTCCGTAGTCGTGCTCATTGCTCCGTCGACGTCTTGGCTCACGGGTGCTGGCTGCTCACCGAGATGACCTCGCCGGTCAGGTAGGACGAGTAGTCGCTGGCCAGGAACACGATCACGTTGGCCACCTCCCACGTCTCGGCACCCCGGCCGAAGAGCTCGCGTCGACGCAGGACGGCCAGGTCCTCGTCCGGGATGGCCCGGTTGAGGAACGGGTGCTCGGCCAGGCTGGGCGACACCGCGTTGACCCGCACCCCGGCGGGTGCGGCCTCGGCGGCGGCACAGCGCGTCAGCGCCATCACGCCTGCCTTGGCGGCGGCGTAGTGGGCCTGGCCCGGCTGGGCCCGCCACCCCAACACCGAGGCGTTGTTGACGATCACGCCGCTCTGACGGGTCAGCATGTGGGTCAGCGCAGCCCGCGTGCAGCGGAAGGTGCCGGTGAGGGTGACGTCGAGCACGATCGACCATTGCTCGTCGGTCATGTCGACCAGCGGCACGGTGCCGCCGAGCCCGGCGTTGTGTACGGCCACGTCGATGCGACCGAACCGCTGCACGGCTCCCTCGTAGAGTGTGCCCACCTGCGCCTGGTCCGTCACGTTGCACGCGATGGCGTGCACTCGCTCCTTCCGGCCGCCCGCTGCCTCGAACACCAGTTGCTCGGCCGTCTCGGCCAGCCGCCGCTCGTGGGCGTCCGACACCACGACCGATGCGCCCTCCTCGAGACAGCGCCGCGCCGTCGCCGAGCCGATGCCGGTCCCCGCCGCCGCGGTGACGATGACGATCTTCCCGTCCAACAACCCGTGTCCGCCCGGGGGTGGCGGGGGCGGTGGTGGGTCGAAGGTCGCGTCCAGGCTGGTGCTCACGCCGCCCCTTTCGGTTCCGGCGGGAGGCCGAGCACCCGCTCGCCGATGATGTTCCGCTGGATCTGGTTCGACCCACCGTAAATGGTCTCCGAGCGCGCGAACAGAAAGGAGCGCTGGAAGTCGTTGAGGGCGTAGCCCTCGTTCTCGGGCAGCGCCTCGCCGTCGAGCACGGTGCCGGCCGTGCCCAGGATGCCGAGCGACAGCTCGCCCAGGGCCCGGTGCCAGCTGCCCCAGTAC
The DNA here is from genome assembly GCA_035602795.1 of Acidimicrobiales bacterium. Classification (GTDB taxonomy): domain Bacteria; phylum Actinomycetota; class Acidimicrobiia; order Acidimicrobiales; family RAAP-2; genus Bog-473. The sequence goes on from DATNLP010000337.1 coordinate 5,060, forward strand.
AGCTTGGCGATGGAGGCCTCGGGGGGCGCGACCGGGCCGTCGATTCCGGCCAGGCTGCGCAGCGTGTTGTAGCGCATGATCGTGAGCTCTATGTGGGCTTGCGCCAGCCGATCGCGCACAATGGGGTCGCAGGCGCGACCGTTCTCCTTCGCCACGGCCAGCAGCCGGTCGAGCTCGCGTCGGAAGGACAGCTGGTGGCCGAGGAGCGCCACGCCGCGCTCGAAGGC
>DATNLP010000399.1:0-2653 GCA_035602795.1 Acidimicrobiales bacterium
GGCTGCTCCTGCTGCACCCAGTGCCCGGCGCCGTCGACCACCGTGGCACCGCGGAAGTCGGGCAACAACGCCGCCATGGCGTCGGCCGCTCCCGGCATCATGACCAGCACCGGGTCGAGCGAGCCCGTGAGGAAGCCGGTCGGCATGGTGTAGACGGAGGCGGGAATGTCCTTGGACCGCTCCCAGTTGGCGTCGAGGTTGCGGTAGAAGCTCAGCGGCCCGAACAGGCCTCCCAGCCGCAGGCCCTCGGCGTAAACGTCGACGTCGGACTCGGTCAGCCAGGCCGGCAGCACCTCCGGCGCCGTGGGCATGATGTCGAGGAACCTCGTGCCGGCCGCCGGCGCCTGGCCGGCCACGGGCCGGTCCGGGTCGGTCATGCCCTCGCCACCGGCCGAGTAGAGCATGGTGCGCACGTAGCGCCGCGGGTCGGCGTCGAACTCGGCCTCGGCCGGGCCGACCTCCTGGAAATAGAGCATGTAGAAGAAGCGGTCGCCGAAGATGTGCTCGAAGATCTGGATCGGGGGCCCCGACGCCTGGGAGTAGGGCACGCTCATGTTGTAGATGGACGACACCCGCTCGGGGTGCAGCCGCCCGAGCTCCCACACGACCATGGAACCCCAGTCGTGGCCGGAGAAGGCCGCGGTCTCGTGGCCGTAGTGGTCGAGCAGCCCGCACAGGTCGCCCGTCAGCTTGTCCGAGCCGTAGTCGGCCACCTCGCCCGGGTGCGAGCTGCCGCCGTAGCCGCGCAGGTCCGGGGCCAGGACGCGGTAGCCGGCGTCGCTGAGGGCGTCGAGCTGGTAGCGCCACGAGTACCAGAGCTCGGGGAAGCCGTGGCACAGCACCACCGGCTGTCCGCTGGCCGGTCCGGCCACCGCCACGTGCAGCTCCACCTCGCCGACCGGGACCTGCTCGTGGGTGACGTCAGACATTGCTCGTCTCGGCCTTGGCCGCCTTCTCCTCGTGGTGCTTCTGGATGGCCGACATCACGGCGTTCCCCGCCGCGCCGATGAATTCCGGCCGGTTCTCGGCCGCCCAGTCCCGGCTGGCGGTGAGCGTCTCGGACGAGCCCTGGAAGCGTGGCGCCACGTAGCGAGCGATCAGCTCGTAGGAGTGGCGGGTGGCCTCGGTGTCGGCCCACTCGTGGCCCATCAGGAGGAAGGTGCCGAAGCCGCCCGACTGCTCCGCCAGGCGCTCGATCTGGGCGATGGCGTCGTCCACCGTGCCGATGACGGCGAAGCCGGAGGCGTTGAGCGCGTCGACCAGCGACTCGAAGTTCTCGGTGGGCGGCGCCAGCGGCAGCGCGGCCACACGCTGGAAGTAGTCCACCCACTCCTCGAGCCCGAAGGCCACGTCGGCCACCGCCTGCTCCTTGGTGTCGGCGATGTGCATCGGCCCGACCAGGCGCCAGTTGTTGCGGTCGACGGTGGTGGAGAACTCCTCGGCGCGCTCCTCCATGACGACCCAGTGCGAGCCCAACACGTCGAAGCCGCCCGCCGAGGTGGCGCCGATGGAGAGCAGGCTGCGACCGAAGCGCCCGGCGGCCCGGGGCCCCGCCGGTGACACCTGGGCCGCCACGGCCACCTCGGGGCAGGGCCGCTGGTACGGGCGCAGCTGCAGGCGGGCGTCGACCAGGGTGAACCAGTCCGTCTTCATGGAGACGGTTTCGCCGGCCAGCAGCAGCAGGATGGCCTCGAGCGACTCCTCCATCATGTCGCGCTGGCGCGCCGGGTCGATGCCCATCATGAAGGCGTCCGAGGGCAGCGCGCCCGGCCCGACGCCGATCATGAGGCGGCCGCGGGTCAGGTGGTCGAGTAGCACCAGGCGGTCGGCCAGCATGAACGGGTGGTGGTACGGCAGCGAGGAGACGCCCGTGCCCAGGCGGATGTGCCTGGTGCGCGACGAGGCGGCGGCGATGAAGACCTCCGGTGAGGCGATGATCTCGTAACCGGCCGAGTGGTGCTCGCCGAACCAGGCCTCGGCGAAGCCCAGCGCGTCGAGGTGCTCGATCAGCTGCAGGTCACGTTCAAGGGCCAGCGTCGGGTTCTGGCCGACGGGGTGGAACGGCGCCAGGAAGATGCCGAACCGAACGAACCCGTCGGCGTCGATGCTTGTCATCGGTCTCCGTTTCTATGGCTTGACGAGGATCTTGCCGTGCTCGCCCGGGGTGCGCAGCGTCTCGAAGGCGCCCGGGGCGCCGGACAGGTCGACGGTGGAGGTCACCAGCAGCTCGGCCCCCGGCACGCCGGCGGCCAGCCGGGCCAGGGTGGCCGCGAACTCGTCGGGCGTGTAGCCGAAGGAGAAGCGCAGCTCCATCTCCTTGGTCACCGCCATGAACGGCTCAATGGTGTCGGTGTGCATGCACACGCCCACCACGACGATGCGACTGTGCGGCGGCGCCTCGGCGATGAGCGACTGCAGCATGCCGGGCACGCCGACCGCTTCGAAGATGACCGGGTCCTTGATGGCGACGCCCAGCACCGAAGACCCCATGCGCTCCATGACGGTGCGGGGCACCCCGAAGTCGCTCCAGCGATCGTGCGGCGAGCCCGCCGCCGGGTCGATGACGACGTCGGCCCCGAAGGCCTCGGCCAGCCGGCGCCGGGTGGGCGAGAAGTCGGCGGCCAGCACGGGCCCGTGGCCCCGTCCCTTGAGG
>DATNLP010000401.1:0-11479 GCA_035602795.1 Acidimicrobiales bacterium
AGATCATCGTCCGAGATAGTCGCAGGCTCCCAGATGGAGACAGCCCAGCCGGCTAATTCGATGGCCGCTGCCCGTTCCTCCACGCAGTCGGGTTCGCGGATCAGTTCGAGGTGCAGCCGAGGCGGTTGTCGATCTTCCATCGTGCCCCTGTATCAGCGGTGGGACGAATCTGACGTTCTTCCGAACGAGACTAGTCGTACATTCTGGGATATCGCTGTCTACGATGGCGGCATTGGAGGCACTCATAATGTTGCGAAGAGAACTCGCCGAACTGCGCAAAAACGTACTGCCGCTCGCCATTGCCACCATTGTGCTGGCCGGTACGTCTGTCGCACTCTCATCGAGTCCCTCCGGCGCGGCGACGTCGGCCAGCCGCGCCCTCACGTCGAGCGTCGCGACCAACGGTGAGTGGCCCGGAGTGGGCAAGATCTGCGAACCCGGTTCCGGCGGCACCTCCTCGGTGCGAGGGGTGGGCGACAAGACCATTCACATCGCCGTGTTCAACGACGCCGCCAACACCGTTGAGCCCGGACTCGAAGAGGAGCTCGTGCAACAGGCCATGGCTTTCGCGGCATGGTGCAACGCTTCGGGGGGCATAAACGGGCGGGACATTGTGATCGATGACCGCGACGCGGCGCTGTTCAACGCGGCACAGGTGACGGTGCAGGCCTGCCAGAGCGACTTCATGGCGGTCGGCGGTGGCATGGCGCTCGACCAGCCGTCCGTCCCGATTCGAGAGCAGTGCGGACTGGGCCAGATCAGCGGCTACCTCGCCTCCGACGCCTCCGAGGTTGCCTCCGATCAGGTCGATCCAGGCGGTGGCAACACCGACACATGGCCCTCGGGATGGTTCCGGGAGCTGGCCAAGGCGTATCCACAGGCGGTCAAAAAGGCGGGTATGGGCGGGGCGAACACTCCCTCCGTCCTCGAACCAGAGCGCAAGTACGAGTTCGGCGCGGAGGCGCAGGGGTGGAAGGTCGTCGACTTCCAGCAGCCGCCAATCGCGGTGACCGACTGGGCTCCCTACGTCGACGAGGCGCAAAGCAAGGGGGTCGAGGCCTTGTGGCCCTCCTTGGACGACAACATCGTCCCCTATTTCCAGGCGATGACCACGGCCGGCTTCCATCCTGCCTTCGTCATCCTCGGGGTCCAGTTCTACAACTCCACGACCAGTAGCGGCGTGGCCGCCAATCCCGGTCTCCCGCCGGTCTACCTCGAAACGTCATGGTGGCCGCTCGAGATGGCCTCGCAGAACCCTTCGACCGAGCAGCTCATCAACGTCATGCACCGGTATGCCAAGGGTGATGCCGTCGACTTCGACGACGAGGAGGGCGCGGAGTCGTGGCTCTTGTGGGCCAAGTCCGCCTCCGCCTGCGGCGCCGACCTCACGGTCTCATGTGTCCTGAGCCACGCCGCCGCCACAAAGAACTGGGACGCTGGAGGCATTCAGGCCCCGATCGCGAACCTGAGCCTGTCCGACCTGGACCCTCAGCCATCGCCCTGCTTCGCACTGCTCAAGGTCGAACCCAACAAGTTCGTCTACGACAAGGCACTCACTCAGCCGACCCAATCCATCTGGAACTGCAATCCGAGGAACGTCGTGCATCTGACACCGCAGGAGCTGAAACAATTGTCGTCCCTGTGACGTCCAGTTCGGTGGGCCCGACTTGGGCGACTCGAGCCGTCCCCGACCCGCCTCGACCAGGACGCCTCTCGGGCGGAAGACCAGAGTCGAAGGTACGTTGATTCTGCTGAAAAGGACGGCATCCCGTGCTCACTGGGGGCGCTCCCGTACGACATCAGCCGGGCTCTTGTCGTCCCGGAGCCCGAGAAATCGCGGCTGCCGCAGCCGAGCGTCGCTCGTCCACTCAGCAAAACCGATCTGAGCGACGAGCTGGGGCCGCGTCCAATGCACGCCGCGAGGGATCGGTCGCGCGTCGACGAACGGCGGCGTGGCCGTCTCCAACTTGCGCAGCCGGATACCGAGGTCGCGCAGCGTCGCCTTGGTGTAGCCGGTGCCCACCTTTCCGGCGTAGCGGAGGGAGCCCTGCTCGTAGTAACCGACGAGCAGCGCACCGAAGTCCGTCCGGCTGCCGGTGGGATCGGTGTATCCGCCAACGACGAACTCCTGCTCCCAGACGCACTTGAGCTTCAACCAGAACTTCGAGCGGCCAGCGACGTACGGTGCGTCGGCGCGCTTGGCGATGAGCCCCTCCCAGCCGGATCGGCAGGCCGCGGCGAACCGGCCCTCCGAGTCGTCGCGCCAGGCCTCGGTGTGCTGCAATGCGGTGCTGGACCGGATCGCCTTGATCAGCTGGGCGCGACGCTCGACGAGTGGCCGGTCGGTCAGATCCTTCCCGTCGAGTTCGAGAAGGTCGAAGACGCAGTACACGACCGGGTACTTGGCCACCTGCTCGGGAGACGGCCTGGCCGCCCCAAGACGCTGCTGGAGCCGGGTGAACGAGGTCTGGTCACCGTCGTAGGCCACCACCTCGCCGTCGAGCAGAAGGTCCCGGGGCTGCTGAGCCGCCACCGCGGCGCGCACCTCGGGGTAGGTGGAGGTGAGATCCTTGCCGGTACGCGACTCGAGTCGCACGTCGCTCCCCACTTTGCGTGCGACACAGCGCTCACCGTCGAACTTGCGCTCCAGCAACCAGTCCTCGCCGAAGTCCCGACGGTCCGTCAAGGTGGCCAGCATGAGCGGGATCACCATGCCAATATCGTTTCATGTCGACGTCGAGGCACGCACACCGCAGAGAGAACTTGTAAGTCGCCATCGATGCGGTCGCTCACCGTGCAGGAGAGCGGTCGAGAGACGGCTGATCCTCGCCCCCGCGACGCTCTGCGCCCTCGGGGACACTCACGCCGACACGCCATTGCTGGGCCTGGCTGGGAAGTGCGGCCAGAGCAACCAGGCCGGCGACCGCCACGACCACGGTGGCGACGAGAAGCCCCAGATCCATGCCCGAGACGAAGCCACGTCGAGCGGCTCCCGCCAGGGCCTCCCCGGCATTACCTGGGACGTGTCCGGCAACGGCCAGCGCACCACCAAGGGACCCCAAGACGAGCTTGTCGATGCTCAGCGGGATCTGCTGGTGCGCGAGGAGGGGTGTCATGAAGTTCTGGTAGCGGATGTTGAGCGCCGTTCCCAGCACGGCGACGCCCAAGGCGCCACCGAGCTGCATCGACGTGTCGCTCGTCGCCGAACCGACCCCGGCATCGGCTGTCGGCAGCGACCCCATGACCGACTCGATGGAGGGTGCGAGACCGAAGCCCACCCCGACTCCGATGAGCACAAGAGAAGGCACGGCGTCGACGTACGTGCTGTGGATCGTGGTCCGTGAGAGGAGCCCGAGTCCGATGGCCACGAGGAAGAGGCCACCGCTGACCACTGACTTGGTTCCGAATCGCCGCGCCAAGATCACCGATACGGGGGCCGCCACCAACAGCACCAGGGCGACCGGAGCGATGGCGAAACCTGTCTGGAGGGGGCTAAAGCCGAGGCTGAACTGCAGGTACTGGGTAAAGAGAAAGAACAGACCCAACAAGGCGAAGAGTAGTAGGGCCAAGGACGCGATGGCGGCGCTGTAGCGACGGTTGGCGAAGAAGGCCAAGGGCAACATTGGATGGTCACTTCGTCGTTCCCACACGACGAAGAGGGTGAGGATGACGAGCGAAGCCGCCAGAGGACCGACGATGAGCGGAGAGGTCCAGGTGCGGTTCGGAGCCTCGATGATCGCCCAGAGCAACAGTCCGATGCCCACGATCGACAGGATCGCACCCAGTGGATCGGCCCGCCTGGCCTGGGGGCTCTTCGAATTTGGGACGAGAAAAGCGGTGGCTACGAGGCCGATCAGGACGACGGGGACGTTGATGAGGAAGACCGAGCCCCACCAAAAGTGCACCAAGAGAAAGCCCCCCAACATCGGCCCGATGGCCACCCCCAGCCCAGCCGTTGCGGACCAGATCCCGATGGCGCGGGCTCGCTCTCGATCTGCCGTGAACACATTGGTCAGGATCGACAACGTGGAGGGCATCAACGCCGCCGCGCCCACCCCCATGATCGCCCGCGCCCCGATGAGCCGCTCCGGAGTGCCCGACCACGCCGCCAGGGCCGACCCGCCCCCAAAGACGACGAGGCCACCCATGAACACCCACTTGCGCCCTACCCGATCACCGAGCGCTCCGAAGCTCAGCAGCAGACCAGCAAAGAAGATCGCAAAGGCATCGACGATCCACTGCAGTTGGGTCGAGGTCGCGTGCAAACCGCGGACGATCGAAGGCAGGGCGACATTGAGAATCGTGTTGTCGAGGCTGATCAGCAACAAGGTGACGCACAGAACGGCCAGGGTCACCCAGCGCCGGGCGCCGGTCACCGCAACGCCCGGGGCCGTCATCCGCATCCGCCTTCTGACCATCCGTCCCGGCCAGTTCCCACCACTTCAAACGCTCCTCATTCCGCTCCTGCAACGGAGCGGTCTCGTGACTACTCGACGTCCGTGAACATCCCGCTCGTGGGCGTGGCGCTCACTCCTCGCGAGCCGGCTCTCCGTGCTCGGCGTTCGGGAGGCCGCGTCGCCAATACGCCTTGGCCGAGATCTGATCTTGCTGCAAACCCCGTTCGACCAAGACTCGCTGGATACTCCGCACCACTCGGGCTTCAGCTGCGACGTAGGCATGTCCGAGGCCATCCGGTAGGGCGATATCCGCCAGAGCCTCCATTATCAACGATGCATCACCCGGCACCGAACGACCGGATCGGTGAAGCCAATGCAGGTCCGACTGTGGCATCTGGCGCGAGTGCGGCTCCTGCTCATCGGCAGGAGTGTCGATCTCGAGCAACGCCGTGGCGCGAGAGGTCATGGGAAGGGCTTCGATCATCGCGAGGGCCCCAGGCAGACCTGTCTCGTCCCCGACGAACAGGTGCCAGTCCGCATTCTCGCGCCATGTGATCTTGCCGCGTGGGCCGATTGCCTCGATCTGGTCACCGATGCTCGCTCCGCGTATCCAATCCGTCCCGGGCCCTGCGCCATGGAGCGACACATCCATGATCACCGCCGCCCGCGTTGCATCGAATGAGCGGATCGTATAGCGACGATTGACGACCCGGTCGCCGCCTTGTGGGACTCGCAACATCAGGTCCTGACCTGGCACGTAGCGAAGGCCGTCGAGGCCAGGAGCAGTCAGGACGACGCGGTGCAGCGTGGGGGTGAGTGCCCCGGCCTCGATCACCTCGAGGCGCCAAAGGGTGGCGTCGGCCAGTGGCCCTCCAGGGAGGCCCACGAGGTCAAGCATTCGATCAGGGGTCATGTCGAGGAGGTCTACCAGGTCATGGTCCGATTCATGTCTACGCTCGTCGGCTTCTTGGGCCTGGAAGCCCGGTTGCAGGCCGACCGTGCAGAGGCACCACCACGGAGGATTCGGAGTCCCCACGCGCAGAGTGCCCCGCTCCTCTCGGTTGTCGGCTCCCCTACTCGCCTGAGGTCCGGAGCCGCGCCATCCCACGGGTCGCTGCTCCGAGGATCAGGCGAACCACGACGGCGAGGACGGCAAGGTCCGAAAGCATCTGCACCATGGCAGCGATCCGGGCCGGATCCGTCTTCGGCGTGATGTCGCCAAAGCCCACGGTGGAAAACACCGTGACCGTGAAATAGAGCGCTCCGGTACGGTTGAGTATCACTCCAAATGCCGCTGGATTTGAAACAGACATCGTGAGATAGATCCATGCAAACAAGACCAGGAAGAGGGGAATGATGGTCGCCATCGCCACACCGGCTCGAAGCATGGGGTAATCGTGTTTCGAAATCTGGCGCACCTCGATGGCGAGGACGACGGCGAACAGGACCAGCGCTGCGCTCAAGCGCAATGCCACCGATTGGTGCGCTCGATGCTCGATCGGAAACACGTAATACAGGGTTACCAGCAGCACAGCGCTGACCACGGCGCGCACGAGCGTCTTCACCAGGTGAGAACGTTCGAAGTCCCCCAGAGATGAACCACCGGACAGAGCCACGCCTATCCCTTTATCGGATCGGAAAGGGTGGTGGCCGTATTCGCTGTCTTTTGTGATGGAAGGAGTGGCGTGTTGGCGACCTCGTCCCCCGCCGCAGGGCCGGTTTGCGGCGTCACGATGGCGGAACTCTTAGTTCTATGCCGTGCCGGAGCCAGCCACGGAGCCCGACACCTTGCGGGCCCAGGCGGCCACCAGCTGCAACAGCGCCAGGTAGACGGCCAGCACGATGACGATGATCAAGAGACTCCATCCCGTGAGATTGCCGCCGAACACAAGGAAGAGCCCGGCCACGACCACTCCGACGATGCGCAGGCCGTTGACGTGGTCCAGGATCCACCCTCCCGAGCGGCGGACCCGGTCCGAACCGGCGGCCGCCTGACCGGTGCCGGCCGTGACTTCATGGGCCTGGGTGGCCACCCAGCGACTGCCCCGGGCGACCTTCGAGCGGATCCACACGGCGTAGCGAGCCGGACCGGCGAGCCAGGCCCCTAGGGCGAAGAGGACCGCGACCAGGAGCATCCAGCGCAGGTCTGTCATGAGGTAGCGGAGCATGGTGTCCCAGACCGTGCCGGCCACCTGCCGGTTGAATGTATGCCCGGCCTGGTTGACGAAGGTGATACGTCCGAGCGACAGGCCGGCGAGCAACACCATGGTGAACAGTGCCACTCCGATGGCCATGCGGAGCAGGGTCTTGCGGTGCTCGATCGCAATCACGATGCCCAGGATCCCGAGCACCAGGGCGACGACCGGGATGACCCACTTCAGCGTCACGATGGCGTTGAACAGGCCCGTGAACTTCGACACCTGCGCCTTCGAGACCACGGTGACACCCAGGCCGTTGCCCTTGGTGAGGATCGGCTTGAGCGGGTTGAACAGCGTGACGCCTTTCGCGTTGGCCTGGTCGATCAGGTTGTTGAGCGCGGGGGTGACGTTGACGACGATCCCGCCGCCCTTTTCCAACTTCTGGGTGAGTGGCGTCTTTTTGCCGGTGAGGACGTCGATGACGGCGTCGTGGGTGTGCCGGTTCAACGTGTCCCACAGCCGCCCGAACTTGGGGCTCTCGAAGACCTTGAGCGCGAGCCCGTACACGTAGGTGTGGACCTCCGCCACGATCGGCGTGATGATGGGCTTTGCCTTGGCCGGTAGGGCCGCCGTCACCTTGTCCTGCACGATGTGCGTTGAGAAGAGCTCGTCCGTTGCCTTCTGCGCCAGATGGTCCACGATGACCGGGTTGCGCGCCAGGGGGGCCAAGGTGGCGACGTACTGGTCGGTGTTGGTCACCGTGCGGATCGCCCAGACCGAGATCACCGAGATCGGGATCAGCAGCGATGCCAGCACCACCAGCACCCAGGCGGTGATCCGTCTGGTTCGGCGCGCGCGCGGCCTTGACTTTGGCGTCTCCTGCGCCTCGGAGACGGCCGCGACGACGCCACCAGGCGTGTCGTCGGAGTCCATCTCGCTCATTTGGGCACGCTCAGCTGCCGATGCCCGCGCCAATTGGAACTGCTACACGCGAGAGGCGATGGTGAACGAGTAGGCGTCAACGGGTGGGAGAGCAGGCCCGCCAGGTTGGACATCGTCATCCCGGGCACCTTGGAAGCCTTTCTCGCCAGTTGGTGTTCGTGAGCATGACCACCCCCCGGGGACGAAGAGCCAGTTCAACCTCCACGTCGGCAAATACAGCACACGCGCCGCACGTGATCGCCGGCTGGCATGAGACAGGCAGTTGAGCTGGCCGCGAGCGAGTGGCCGCACGACCTTTTGCCTAGCCGAGGATCTTGGCCTTCTCGGCTTCGAACTCGGCCTCGGTCAATGCCCCCGAGTCCTTCAGGGCGGCTAGCTGGGTGAGCTGCGCAATGGGGTCGGGAGCCGCTGCGGCTGGTTCCGGTGCCGCCGCCGGAGCAGGCTCCGGTGCGGCCTGTTGGGCCTGGGCCGCCTGCGCCTGCTTGTTAGCCATATGCCCACCAACCACGGCGGCAGTTCCAACCACCGCCGTCGTTCGAACAGCCATTCTTGCGACGGGTCGCCTTCTCATCATGTCGGATCTCCTGTCTTCGTGTGGGCTCAGACCGCGGCCGGAAGATCCGACAGCACCGGTTCAATGAGCTCGTGGGGGATGCGGGCACCTTCGAGCAGGACTCCGTTGGACTTGCGCACCGCCTCGGCGAAGCGCGCCGCCCAGACATCCTCCCAAATCAACAGTGCGGCCGATGAGTTCGGTTCCAGGGCCGCGGCGGCATACTCGATGTCCGCGGGACTGATCAGACCCCCGACGTCGCCGTCCAGTCTGTCGAATCCTGTTGCGGCGTCCAATTCGTCGATCTCAAAGGCCACGACCGAACCATCGACGTCCTTGCCGATGAAGATCAGGTCGAGAATCCGGATCGTGCCGGATTCGACCAAGTCCACCAACTCGGGGGCGATCTGTCCGTTGAACTGGTTCCCAGGGAACCCAACGAGGATGTATTCGACTGGTCCTATGGTCATGTGATCTGTCCTGTCCTTGCGTGTTCCTCCAGGTTACGGCTCACGGTCGCCAAAATCCTCACCCTCATCGGGTGATTCGCCCCGTGACCTGGCGGCAATGGCGCCAGCGCGGGTCGCGGCTTGACCCGTGAGCTGTCCGGCTCGCCGCCGAAGGTGGCGGTGACCGCTATTCGCCGGCCGCCGTTGTCTGGGACAGTTTCGGGTCCGCGGGCGGGACATCGGGCTCCGCAGGAGCGGCGACTTCGGAGGGAGGCCCTCCACTGATGCGTTTGCGAAAGATGTAAAGGCTCCATCCCTGGTACAGGAGAACGATCGGGAAGAAGATCACCGCCACCACGGTCATCACCTTCAGCGAGTACGAGTTGCTGGACGAGTTGGCCACGGTGAGGTTGTAGGCCGAGTTCGTGCTTGAGACCATCACCCGCGGGAAAAGCTCGAAGAAGATCGACGCCACCACGCTCCCGATGGCTGTGGCGGCGGCGGCGAACGCCCAGCCTTCTGCGTGGGTCTCGGCCAGCAAGGCGCCTCCGACTACCGCCACGAGCGCCAGCGCCTCAATGGGCTTGGGCACGAAGCCCGAGCTGATCCCGACATGAAGCCACGTCAGCCAGCCGAAAGTGATGGCGGCAGCCACCCACCCGAGTCGGCCCGACAGACGAGCCACCCGGTCGTGCAGCGCTCCTTCGGTCTTGAGGGTCAGGTAGGCGGCACCGACGAACAGGCAGAGCGCGGTCACGGTGAGACCGGTGTAGAGCCCGAACGGAACCAGCAGACCCCAGAAGCTGCCGGTGTAGTTGTGGGAGGAGTTGATGGGCAGCCCATGGAGGAGGTCGCCCAGAGCGGTGCCGAGCAGGAGGGGAATGAAGAGGCTTCCGAGAGTGAGCGACCACTTCCAGGTCGACCGCCACCGCGGGTTGTCGATCTTGCGGTGGTACTCGAAGGAGACGCCGCGCACGATAAGAGCGAGCAGCACGATCACCAGCGCCAGGTAGAAGGTCGAGAACATGGTGGCGTACCAAGACGGGAAGGCGGCGAACATCGCAGCTCCCGCCACCACCAGCCACACCTCGTTCCCGTCCCAGACGGGCCCGATGGTATTGACGGCGATGCGACGCTCGACATCGTCCTTCCCGACGAACGAGTGCAGCATCCCGACGCCGAAGTCGAATCCCTCCAAAATGAAGAACCCCACCCAGAAGATGGCGATGATCACATACCAGACGTTGTTGAGATAGACCATTTCGTCTCCTAGTAGATGAGGGCCGGGACCCGGTCGTCTTCGGACTCCTCCGTGCTGGCGCTGCCGGCGTCCGGGCCACCGTCGACGCCGCTCTCCTCCTCCGGGCTGGGTTCCAGCTGTTGACGGCCGTAGTGGATCATCAGATAGACGTCGGCCACCCCCAGCGCGAGGTACATGAGCACGAAGACCGTCAGGCTGATCCAGATGTCGGTCGACGTCACCGAGGGCGACGCCGCCTGGGACGTCTTCAACAGGCCTTGCACGATCCAGGGCTGGCGGCCGCTCTCCGTCAACAGCCACCCGGCCGTGTTCATGAGGAACGGGGCGATGGCGAACCACGGAGCGATCAGGAGGAACCACTTGGCTTTGCCGAGCGTCTTGCGGCGGATGAGCCAGAGTCCCCACAGCGCGAACAAGGCGATCAGCGAGGCCAGATAGGCCATCACCCGCATGCCCCAGTACTGGATGAAGACGTTGGGGATGTAGTTGCCCGGCCCGTACTCCTTCACGTACTGAGCCTGCAGGTTGTTCATCCCCTGCACCTCGCCGTCCGGGTGGTTGGTGGCGAGGATCGACAGCAGGTCGGGAATCTCGATGATCTGGGTCGGGGTCTCGTCGTTGGGCCCGCCGCCGATCTGGAAAGCCGAGAATGCGCAGTGTGACGGACAGGTGGTCCACAACGCCTCGGCGGCGGCGATCTTCATGGGCTGGTACTTGCCCTCGACCACGCCGAGCTCGCTCCCGATGAACATGTTGAGGAAGATGGCCGGGGCGAGGACCGCCACCGAGATGATGGCGGTCCGGCGGAAGGCGGTGACCGAGCTCTGGCGCCTCATGTGCCAGGCGGAGAACGCCAGCATGATGATGGCCCCGGTCACCAGCGACGCCAGGATCACGTGCGGGAAGGCCCACACGAACACCGGGTTGGTGAACAGAGCCCAGATGTCGGTGAGCTGGGGCTCGTGTTGGGAGTTCATGACGTAGCCCACCGGGTGCTGCATCCACGAGTTGGCCGCCATGATGAACAGGGCCGACAGCATGGACGCCCCCGCCACGAGCCAGATGCAGGTCAGGTGCAGCTTCTTCGAGAGGCGGTCCCACCCGAAGATCCAGATGCCCAAGAAGGTCGATTCGAGGAAGAAGGCGGCCAGACCTTCCATGGCCAGGGGACCGCCGAAGATGTTGCCGACGAAGCGGGAATAGTTCGACCAGTTCATCCCGAATTCGAACTCCTGGACCAGACCGGTCACCACGCCGACCGCCACGTTGATCAGCAGCAGGGTGCCGAAGAACTTGGTGAGCCGCTTGAAGGTCGGGTTGTCGTTCCTGTACCAACTGGTCTGCAGCAGGGCCACGAGGAAGGCCAGGCCGATGGTGACCAGCACGAACAGGAAGTGGTAGATGCTGGTGGTGGCGAACTGCCACCGGGCGAGGTCAGTGGTCATGAGCTGAAGCTCCCGTCGTTCAGGGCGGCCATTTCGCGCGGGGCGGTCGTCGCTTGGGACCGGCCGTGCTGCATTGGTTCTTCGGGCGACCGGGCGTCGCGCCCGGTCCGCATCTCCTCCCACCAGAGGTCCGAGTAGCGCCCCGCCTGGCCGAGCAGTTGGTCGTGGTTCCCTCGTTGGACGACCCGACCGTGCTCCATGACCAGGATTTCGTCGACGGACTCGAGTCCGGCCAGACTGTGGGTGATCAGGACGAGTGAGCGTCCGTCGGTCACGTCCAAGACATCGGCGGTG
>DATNLP010000362.1:0-3797 GCA_035602795.1 Acidimicrobiales bacterium
CTCGAACAGCTTGGCTGATCAAACGCGATCGCCCGACAGCGCGTACGCCCGGTGAGGGGTATAACGGTGAGTGGTGGGGCTAGCTGGAATCGAACCAGCGACCTCAGCATTATCAGTGCTGCGCTCTAACCGACTGAGCTATAGCCCCGGAGCGGATAACTCCTGTTCAAGCCTACTGTCCTGGATCAGTTCCTTGCGAGTCGGCAGTAGGCGTGCGCTCTACGTGCGACATCTCGTCCATCATCAAATCCCCGATGGTACGTGCCGCCTCCTCGTCGGCGGTTCGATCCGCCTGAGCGTAGAGCGCCAGAGTGACCTGAGGGGAGGAGTGCCCAACCCGGTTCATCACGGTCCGTACATCGACTCCGTTAGCAATGAGCTTTGTGATGTTGAAGCGACGAATGTCGTGTGGAGCTACCTTTGGGTCGAGGTGGTCTAAACCGGCAGCAGTGACTGCTGAATCCCAGCGCCGCCGTTTCCAGTTGTTATAGCGGATCGGACCACCCTTCGAGTTCTGAAAGAGCCAGGTATCTGCTTCGACGTGTCCAAGCGTCTGGATGTGGGATTGGAGAAGCTCGGCCAACCAGTCCGTAATGGCCACCACTCTGGGTTTCGCCTTGCGGCTTCCGGATCTTCCAAGGACAGGAGCGCCGTGCTTGTCCCTCGTCAGGCCCTTGTCCAGGGTGAAGCGACGATGGACTACGTCAACGTTAGCCACTCTGAGGCCGAAGACTTCACCCCACCGCCAGCCCGTCTCAGCGAAGATCCACAGAGGCAGCCGATCCTGGTTGTCGAGCGCCTCAACAAGACGGAGTAGCTCCTTCGGGGTCAGGGGGTGCCGGTCGGCTGGGATTGCGTCAGGACGGTTGATGTCTATACAGGGATTCCGTGTGATCCAACCGTTCTTCAGAGCGAAGTTGAAGAGTGCTAGCAGACACTTGTACTGACGCTCAATCGTTGTTGGAGCATTCGTCCAACTGTTGACGAGACGCTGGACTTGGGAGCGACTTACCCGGTCAATCCTGGTGTCGGCCATGACTGGGTAGACGTGTGTTCTCAGGATGCTTTCATCCCGAGCTGAACCGTCCTGGGAATTGTGGAGGCTCCATCTTTCAGAGAGAGGATGGAGTCTGTGCCCAACAGCAAGCCGTATCCCAAGGAGTTGCGGGAGCGGGCCGTCGAAATGGTGCTCGAGTGGCGCCGTGAGCGAAACCGCACCGATGGCGGCCTGACCGAGATAGGCGAGAAGCTCGGGGTCCACCCCGAGTCGATCCGGGGCTGGGTCAATCGCCACCAGACCGACGCCGGAGAGCGCCCCGGGCTCAGCACCGACGAGCGAGAACGCCTGAAGGACCTCGAGCGCGAGAACCGAGAGCTCAAGCGGGCGAACGAGATCCTGCGGCGAGCTTCGGCTTTCTTCGCGTTTATGTAACCATCTCCTTGCCCGGTGGGTTGGCTCGTTTTTTCGCTGCCCGGCTCTGGTCGTGGCTGTTCCTCGTTGTGCCGCCCACCGGGCACGCGACGGGTTGACCGGAGTGACTTGATAGGAGCCTGGTTGCACACCTGAATAAAGGCGTGTCCCCGGCCGACCCAGCGCGGCCCCGTTGAAGCGATCAAGGAGGTTATGGACCATGGTGGTCGTTGGCGTTGACGCGCACAAGCGCACCCACACGCTGGTGGCGATAGACGAAGCTGGACGGAAGCTGGCCGAAAAGACGGTGGCCGCCACGCCTGATGGCCATCTCGAGGCGGTGGTGTGGGCCCGGCGTTGGCCCGAACACGTCTTCGCGCTCGAGGACTGCCGCCATCTGACCCGTCGCTTCGAGCGGGACCTGCTCGTCGCCGGCGAGGCGGCTGTGCGGGTTCCGACCCGCCTGATGGCAGGAGCTAGGGATGGTGGGCGCGAGCGCGGCAAGTCCGATCCCATCGACGCCCTGGCGGTGGCTCGGGCCGCGTTGCGTGAGTCCGACCTCCCCGTCGTCCGCCTCGACGGCGAGGCCAGGGAGGTCCGCCTCCTGGTTGATCATCGCGATGACCTGGTCAAAGAGCGCACTCAGATCCAGAGCAGGCTCCGCTGGCACCTCCATGAGCTCTTCCCCGGTCTTGAGATCGCGCCCAAGGCGCTGCGTCGCTATCACGTCATGAACGAGGTCGAGGCGCGTCTGGAAGGAATCCCCGGAACCGTGGCCAGCATCGCCCGAGAGCTCCTGGTCCGCTGTCGCGAGCTCACCGTCAGGGCCAACGAGCTCGAACGTGACATCACCGTGCTCGTCCGGCGGCTGGCACCCTCATTGCTCTCCTTGCCGGGATGTGGCGTGCTCTCGGCTGCCAAGATCGTGGGCGAGTCGGCCGGGGCCAGCCGCTTCCGTTCCAAGGCTGCCTATGCCCGTTGGAATGGCACCGCCCCGATTCCGGTCTGGTCGGGAAACAGCACCCGGCACCGCTTGACCCGCGGCGGGAACCGACAGATCAACGCCGCCCTTCATCGCATAGCCGTCACCCAGTTGCGCGGCGTCGGCGTCATCGGACGCGAGTACGTGGAACGACGGATGTCGAAGGGAGATACCAAGACCGAAGCGCTTCGCCTTTTGCGCCGACGACTCTCCGACGAGGTCTTCCGTCGTCTGCTCGACGACGAGGCGGCCCAATTTGCCAGTTCATCGGACGTCTTTCTCGTTGCCGCATGACATAGGAGCAACGCGGAGCTCGACCGCCCACAGAAGTAGTCGTCCGCTTCATCGACGAGAACCGATCCGAGCTCGGAGTCGAGCCCATCTGCAAGGTCCTGCAGGTGGCTCCGAGCACCTACTACGCCGCCAAGGCCCGGCCCCTGTCGGCTCGGGCCGTGCGTGACGCCCTCTTGGTACCGGCCCTCGTCGCCATCTGGACGGCCAACTACCGGGTCTATGGAGTCCGCAAGCTGTGGCGAGCCGCTCAGCGGGCCGGCCACGACCTCGGCCGTGACCAGGTGGGGCGCCTCATGGAGATCGCCGGCATCGAGGGCCTGCGCCGGGGCAAGAAGTACAAGACGACCAAGTCAGACCCGGCGGCGACCAGGCACCCCGATCTCGTCGAGCGCGCCTTTGTGGCCGAGGCTCCGAACCGCCTCTGGGTGAGCGACCTGACCTATGTGGCCACCTGGGCGGGCTTCGCCTACGTCTGTTTCATCACCGACGCCTTCTCCCGGATGATCGTGGGTTGGAGGGTGGCATCGCACATGCGCACCGACATGGTCCTCGACGCCCTCGAGATGGCCCGTTGGCGCCGAGACACCACGCTCGAGGGCTTGATTGCTCATTCGGACGCCGGCACGCAATTCACCTCGATTCGATACGGCGAGCGATTGAGCGACCTCGGGGCCACTCCCTCCATCGGCAGCGTCGGCGACGCCTTCGACAACGCGCTCGCTGAGTCGATCAACGCCGCCTACAAGAGCGAGCTCATCCGAGGACCCGGACAGGGACCGTGGAAGAGCATCGAAGACGTGGAACTGACCACCCTCGGCTGGGTGCACTGGTACAACACCGAGCGCCTCCATGAGTATCTCGGCTACGTTCCGCCAGCAGAGTTCGAGGCGACCTATACCGCCGAGAAAGCCGACCAGGAACTGGTTGGAGTCATATAGCTGGAGTCTCCATCAGACCCAGGACGGTTCAGTGGCGCGTTCGAGGGCGGCGAGGAGGACCTCTTTGCCATGGGCCGCTTCCATCTGGGCCAGTTCGGCGAGATCGCCCTTGAGCGAGGTCATGCCCCGAGCGGCCGCTCCCTTGATGAAGGACTCGGCCGCCGGACCAAGG
>DATNLP010000363.1:0-8319 GCA_035602795.1 Acidimicrobiales bacterium
CGACACGCGCTCCGCCAACCGCGCCACGTCGGCCGGGTCGGACACGTCGCAGACGACGCCGACCGTGCCTTCGAGTTCCAGTGGACGCACGTCGACCGTGACGAGGTGGTCGGCCATGCCGCGAAGCCGGTCCACGCAGCAGTGCCCCATGCCGCTGCCGGCACCCGTCACCAAGGCCACAGTGCCGCGGCCTGTCGAATCGGATGGACTGGCCATAGGTATGTCGGACATCTTGGCTCCTCAGGCGAAGGCCGGCACGACCTCGTCTTCGAACAGACGCAGGCTCGACCAGGCCAGCTCGGGCGGGATCCCGCCGCAGAGCGGGTGGAGGAGGGTGAACGGGAACGGGGCGGCCTTCAGCTCCCACACGAGCTCTTCGGGCGTGAGCACCGCGTACTGGCCCGTGCGCCGCAGCGCCGCCTCGTCCTCCACCTCCCGAAAGGGCGAGGCGACCTGCTCCTGGGCCTGCCACACCCCGTAGGCGTTGGTCTCGTGCAAGAAGAACGGCGCCATCCGGCGCCATCCCTCCTCGGGATCCTGCGCCAGAGCCACCACCCGGTTCTCCCCGATGACACTGGGTCCGGGGTCGGGCCGGCCGAGCCGTTGCACCTCCTCGCGGTAGAACTCCCACACCTCGGGCACCGACGGGATGAAACCGTCGGCGATGCGCGCCGCCCGCCGGGCCGCCGGCGCGCTGCTGCCGCCGAGCAAGAGGCCGGGTCCCGCGCCGTAAGGCCCCGGTGTCAGACGGATCGTCCGGCCCTCGTACTCGAAGGGTTGCCCGCGGAAGGCCGCCCGCAGCGTGCCGACCGTCTCGGTGACGTGACGCCCGCGGTCGGCGGGCGACACCCCGTACTGCTCAAACTCCTGGCGCACGTATCCGCCGGCCACAATCAGGTCCACCCGCCCGCGGCTCAGGTTGTCCAGCACGAGCAGGTCCTCGGCCAGACGGACGGGATCGTAGAAGGGGGCGATGAGCGCAGCGACTGTGAAGCGCACCGTGGTGGTCCGAGCCGCCATGGCGGCGATCATCGGTAACGGGCTGGGCAGGTAGCCGTCGGACGAGCCGTGGTGCTCGGACACGGCGATGCTCACGCATCCCAGCCGGTCAGCCCACTCCGCCATCTCCAGCGCCGCCTCGTACCGCTCGGCCATCGACGTGCCAGCGATCGCAGGATTGCGGAAGTCGAACCGTAACCCGAACAGCATGTGCTTCCGCCCTCCTGTCTTCGTCCACAGCGATACCGGGTCTCGTGTCGCACTCCAGGGGTCCTCTTGGACCGTTGGCGGTCGAGTCCCAAAAACAGTACACTCTTTTAATCCGGTTTGCGGCCGGGTGTACCCACCCGTCAGCATCACATACGACCAACGTCCTGCAAACTCGGGGCGCAACAGGCACAGGAGAGGAAGAACCACGTGGAGATCGAGGGCAAGAAGGCCGTCATCGTCGGGGGCGCATCAGGGATGGCCAAGTCCTCGGCCGAGCTGTTGCGCCAGAAAGGGGCCGACATCGCCATCCTGGACCTGCCCACGTCGGCCGGGGCCGAGGTGGCCAAGGAGCTCGGCGGCACGTTCCACGAGGTCGACATCCTCGACGACGCCCAGACCGAGACCGCCATGGCCGACGCCGTCGAGGCGTTGGGCGGCCTGCATATCGCGGTGAACACGGCCGGTGGCGGCACGGCCAAGCGCACTCTCACGAAGGAGGGGCCGCACCCGCTCGAGGAGTTCCGCAAGATCGTCGAACTGAACCTCATCGGCACCTTCAACTTGAACCGGCTCCAGGCGCATTACATGTCGACCAACGAGCCTGAGGACGGTGAGCGCGGCGTCCTCATCGACACCGCCTCCATCGCCGCCTTCGAGGGCCAAATCGGGCAGGTGGCCTACGCCGCCGCCAAGTCGGGCATCGTTGGCATGGTGTTCACCATGGCCCGCGACCTGGGCAGCCTGGGGATCCGAGCCATGGCCATCGCGCCCAGCCTTTTCAGCACCGGGCTCACCAAGGGCATCCCCGACGAGTTCGCGGCGACGCTGACCAAGGACGCCGCCTTTCCCAAGCGCCTCGGCCGGCCCGAAGAGTACGGCAAGCTGGCCGTGGCCATCGTCGAAAACCCGATGCTCAACGGTCTCTGCATCCGGCTCGACGCCGGCACACGCTTCGCACCGAAGTAATCGCGGCAGGGGGGTCATGCGATCGATCGACCTCGACGTAGATGTCACCGAGGCGGCCGGGCTGGGGGAGCCCGCGCGCGTCGCCCTGACGGTTACCGTCCCGGACCGAGTGCCGGCTGAGCCGGTCGTCTGCTTCGGCAAGCCCGGTGGCGGCTACGCCCGGGGCTACTACACCGTCGACCTACCGGGACCGGCCCAAGGCGCCCAGGCCACCTGGCACGCCGAGCGCGGCTGGGTCTTCGTGGCGCTCGACCACCTCGGCGTAGGGGACAGCTCCCAGCACGATCCCGAGCGGCTCTCCTACACCCCAGTCGTGGCGGCGAATCAGGCCGCCGAAGCCGAGGTGCGGCAGAGGCTGGCGGCCGGCACCCTGATGGATGGACTGGGCCCGATTGAGGGCGCGCTGACCATCGGCATCGGGCAGTCGATGGGCGGCTGCCTGACCGTGCTGCAGCAGGGCCGGTACCACTGCTACGACGGCATGGGGGTGCTCGGGTACAGCGCGCTGCACACCCATCCGCCCACGGCGCCGGGCACGCCGCCGATCGTCATGCCGTGGGTACCGCGCGACACGTTCCTCTCCGACGGCATCTTCACCAATGGGCCCGAGCTGACGGAACAGGCGGAGCTGGCGGCTGCGCAGTTGGGGGGCGGCACGGGCGAGGTGTCGAACGCCGAGGGCATGGCCTGGGGCTTCCACTACGACGACGTCGACCCCGAGATCGTGCGGCGGGACCTCGGTGGCTTCCCGGGCCGGGGCGGCGACGTGCCGCCCTGGGGCTCGGCCACCGTCCCCGCCACGGTGGCCATGTGGTGCCTGTCGCCCGGATCGGTGCTCACGGAGGCCGCCGCCATCCGCTCGCCCGTGCTGGTGGCGCTGGGCGAGCGCGACGTGCTGGTGGACCCGCGGGGCGAAGTCAGGGCGTACGAATCCGCTCGCAGCGTCGACTTCTTCGTGTGTCCAAGAATGGGCCATATGCACAACTTCGCCGGGACCCGCGAGCTGTTCTGGCGGCGCATCGAGACATGGGCGGAGTGGGTACGGGCCTGGAAGGCCGCGACGACATGAGCGGAGAGCTTCAGGTCGCCGACAATCTGGCCGAACTCCTGACGCTGGAGCGGGTGGACCGCGACCTGTTCCGCGCCCGTAACGCCAACTACGGGCCGCGCCCGACCCTGTACGGCGGCCAGGTGGCGGCCCAGTGTCTGCTGGCCGCCGCGGCCACCATCGAGGAGGACC
The DNA here is from genome assembly GCA_035602795.1 of Acidimicrobiales bacterium. GTDB lineage: Bacteria > Actinomycetota > Acidimicrobiia > Acidimicrobiales > RAAP-2 > Bog-473. The sequence continues at coordinate 3,416 of DATNLP010000363.1, forward strand.
GCCAGCCGCACTCGCTGCACGGCTACTTCCTGCGGGCCGGACGTTGCGACCTGCCCGTCATCCTCCAGGTTGACCGCGATCGCGACGGCCGCTCCTTCTCGGCCCGCCACGTGGTGGCCATGCAGGAGGGAGAGGTCATCTTCTCCATGCTCGCCTCGTTCCATGCCGAGCGTGAGGGCGGCCAGTTCGACGCCGCGCCTAGTCGTGAGCGGCCCGAGCCTGAGGATGCGACGACGAGCGCCCGCATCCCGCTGATCGAGGTGCGCGAGGTCACCCCCACCGACTTCCTCAAAGGCATCTTCAGCGACTGCATGTGGGTGCGCTCGACCACCCCGTTGGGCGACGACCCGCTGCTGCACCGGGCCGGGCTTACCTACCTGTCCGACCTTGGCAGCGGTTTCGGCCAGCAGGGCCGGGGGCTGGTCGGGCGGGGCGGTCCGAGCATCGACCACGCCATGTGGTTCCAGGACAACATCCGGGCCGACGACTGGGTGCTGCTCGACCTGGTTCCCATCAAGGCCGGCGGCGCCCGAGGCTCGTACCACGGGTCGTTGCGGGACCGGCACGGCATGCTTGGCGCCACTATCTACCAGGAGCACCTCCTGATCCCCGGCGCCCTCGAGGACATGTTCGAACCCTCCGACAAGCCCCGGCAACGATAATTGCTGCTTCGCGTGCCTGCCCTCCCAGGGTCCCTCGATTGTCAGGTGGGAAGGTGGAGCGCTGGAAGAGCTGGGACCGCCGCCGGGAACCTCTCGGCAATCCGTTCCTGGCTCACCCGCGGGGTCCAACGATCCTCGTAGTCCGACCACACGCTGCGGAGCTTGGGAATCACGCGAGTCGCAAAGAGCTCGTTGTTCAGTGCCGCGACCTCCTCCGGCAGATTCCCCATGTGCATGCACGTGATCAGCTGGCCGATGCGGAACTCCGTGACCAGGGCGCGGACGCGCTGCTCCACCCGCTCGGGCGTCCCAGCGATGATGTAGCCGAGCTCGTCGTACTCCCAGAAGTCGAGTTCCCCTCGGTCGGCCTTCTTCCGTTCCTCCGCCGAGATCACCTGCTGTCGTAAGAGCTGTTGACGCAGGGACGCCGGTGACAGGTAGCCCGGTGGCGTGGCGAACTCGACCGCGACCGGGTTCTGGCGATAGAAGTACTTCACCGCGTCCGAGTACAGCGCCTCGGCCTCCTTGTCGGAGTTTGCGCAACAGATCATTTGCGTGAAGGCCATCCGGTTGGGATTCATATTGTCCCCGTTGCGTTCCGTGTACTCCCAGAACCCGTCGACGATCGGACGCGCGTTCTGCGTTCCGTGGAACGAGAGGTAGCCGTAGCAGTAGTCGAGCGCGTTCACCACATCCCAGGTCTCCACGCTTCCCGAACCGGGGATCCAGATCGGGATGTCCTGCTGCACGGGTCGGGGCCACGGATTCACGTAGCGGAGCTTGTTGAAGCGTCCGTTGAAGGCGAAGGGCGCCTCCGCCTTCCAGGCCCGATGGATCAGCTCGCGCGCTTCGTGAAAGCGGTCGCGTAGCTCAATCGGCGGTACGCCGTAAACGAACGCCGTGTCCATCGGGGTGCCGAAGACGATCCCGGCGATGATCCGCCCGCCCGACAGGCAGTCCAGCATGGCGATCTCCTCCGCCACACGTATCGGCGGGTTGTAGAGAGCCAGGGAGTTCCCGCACAGGGCGATCGCCGCGTTCTCGGTCGTGGTGGCGAGGATGGCCGCGATCAGGTTCGGTGACGGGGTCATGGCCAGCGAGGTCTGGTGGTGTTCGTTGAGGAGGAGCGCATCCCAGCCCAATCTGTCGGCGTCCTGCATCAGGCGGAGGTACATGCGGTAGTTCTCGCCAACCTGGGTCGGGTCGGCCACGGCGGCCGGCGCCGTCACCCACGAACTGTGGATCGACGGCCCGTAGTCCTCGGGCAGCGTCGTGTAGTACTGCTGCGCAAACCAGTGGAACCTCATGTGCCCTCCTGTCGGCCTCCTCCCTTTGGGTATCCCGCGTACTACGAGGCAAGGCGAGGTCCGCTCGTCTCCTGATCCCCACCGCCTCGGAACCCTGCCTCCTGCTGGGCTCTCCTTCGAGCGGCTCCGGCGTTCGCCCGTCGCGGTTCCCCCATTCTGTATACCATCCACACCGTGCGTTTGGTCGAGTGCCCAATCGGGTGGCCGGCAGCGCACCGAGGAGAGGGATGACCCTGGGGATGATCCACCGCCGCGCCGTAGGCCCGTTCGCGGTCGATGTATGGGAGGGCGGCACCGGCCGCCCCTTGCTGTTCCTGCACGGGTACGAACGGCATCCTGGGGATGCGGCCTTCCTCCGCCGACTCGCACGACATCACCATGTCTGGGCGCCGGAGCAGCCCGGCTACGGCACTTCGCTCGGAGGCGAGCAGATCCACGATGTGCTCGACCTCGTGCTGTTCTACCGAGCGCTGATCCGGGACATCGATGCAGGGCCCGTCGACCTGCTGGGACATTCGAGCGGCGGCATGCTCGCCGCCGAAATTGCCGCGATCGCTCCTGACGTCGTACGCCGGCTGGTGCTCGTGGACGCCTTCGGACTCTGGCTCGACGAAGAGCCCGCAACGGACCCGTTCGGGGCGCGCCACGTCGTGCTGAAGGCCAAGTGGCACGATCCCGCCAACCGACCCAACCCCGAGCCGACCAATTTCGTACCCGAACCGGACGACCCTCAGGCGGCCGCCCTCTTCCAGGCGCGCAATTACGGGGCGGCCACTCGGATCATGTGGCCGATCGCCGAGCGGGGGCTGAGCCGCCGGCTCCGTTACGTCACCGCACCGACTCTCGTCGTGCACGGGGCTGACGATGGCCTGCTCCCGGTCAGCTACGCGGAGGAGATGGTCCGCCTCATCGACGGGGCCCATCTCGCCGTCATCGATCGGGCGGGGCACTACCCCATGCTCGAGCAGGAGGACGCGTTCATCGAAGCGGTCGAGGCCTTCCTCTCGAAGTGACGGACGTCGGGTCGGCTTTGCTCTGACCCGGACAACCCGAGTGACAGGAGCGGTGGAGAACCTGGCCCGTCCGGACAATCGACGCGCCTCGGGGACGCGACGACGTCTGGCCGTGTCGAAACCCCGGGGATTACGGTGGCGCCATGTCGATCGCCATCACCGAAGACCACCGCGCTCTGGGCCAGACGGCCTCAGACTTCCTGGCCAAGCACGACTCACGGGGCGCCGCTCGGGCCCTGCTCGAGGCGGACGCGGAGACGCTCCCGCCGTTCTGGGGCGACATGGCCGAGCTGGGGTGGCTGGGCCTGCACCTGCCCGAGGAGCTGGGCGGCTCCGGTTTCGGGCTGCCCGAGCTGGTCGTGGTGGTCGAGGAGCTCGGGCGTGCCGTCACGCCCGGGCCGTTCGTGCCCACGGTGATCGCCAGCGCCGTGATCGACAGCATGGGCGATGACGAGTTGAAGCGCCGTTTGCTCCCGGGTCTGGCCGACGGCTCGGTCCACGCCGGTGTCGGGCTGACGTCGGACATCTCGGTCGGCGGAGGCAAGGCCGCCGGTTCGGCTCCGGCGGTCCTGGGCGGCGGCCTGGCCCAGATCCTGGTGCTGCCGGCGGGCGAGGACGCCATCGTGGTCGACGTCGCTGCGGGCGGCGTGACGGTCGAGACACCGCTCAACCTCGACCCGACGCGGCGCTCGGCCCGGGTCACGCTCGACGGGGCGGCGGCCGGGGTCCTGCCCGGTGGGCGGCGGGCCCTGGTCGACCTGGCCCGGCTCATCGTGGCCGCCGAGGCGGTGGGCGTGGCCACCGAGTGCACCGAGCAGGCGGCCGCCTACGCCAAGGTGCGACTGCAGTTCGGCCGGCCCATCGCCATGTTCGAGGCCGTCAAGCACCACTGCGCCAACATGGAGGTGGCGTCCGAGTTGGCCACAGCCGACGTCTGGGACGCTGCCCGGGCGGCCGAGGAGGGCGGCGACCAGCTGACCTACACCGCGGCCATGGCGGCCGCGCTGGCGCTGCCGGCGGCCGACCTGTGCGCGCAGCTCAACATCCAGGTACACGGCGGCATCGGGTTCACCTGGGAGCACGACGCCCACCTGTACCTACGCCGGGCCACCGCGCTCGAGGCCGTGGTCGACGCCGAGGCGGCCGCGCTCGACGTGACCGGCGCAGTACGGGGCGGGGCGACGCGGGTGCGCAGCGTCGACCTGCCGCCCGAGGCCGAGCCAATGCGCGACGAGGTGCGCGCCTTTGCCGAGCGCGTCAAGGGCCTGGATGCCGCGGCGCAGCGCGAGGCCATGATCGAGACGGGCTACGTCAACCCGCACTGGCCCAAGCCGTGGGGGCGCAACGCCGGCGCCGTCGAGCAGCTGGTGACCGAGCAGGAGTTCCGGACGGCGGGGGTGGCACGCCCGCAGTACGGCATCACGGGGTGGGTAATCCTGACGCTGATCCAGCACGCCACCGAGGACCAGGTCGCCCGCTGGGTGCTGCCGGCGCTGCGCCAGGAGGTCATCTGGTGCCAGCTCTTCAGCGAGCCCGACGCCGGGAGCGACGCGGCCGGGATCAAGACGCGGGGTACCAGGGTGGACGGCGGCTGGCTGGTCAACGGGCAGAAGGTGTGGACGAGCGGCGCCCACCTGGCCAGCTTCGGCCTGGCCACCATCCGCACCGACCCCGACGTGCCCAAGCACGACGGCATCACCACCATGGTGATCGACATGCACGCCGAGGGCGTCGAGGTGCGTCCCCTCAAGATGGTGACGGGCCACTCGGAGTTCAACGAGGTCTTCTTCAACGACGTCTTCGTCCCCGACGACGACGTGGTGGGGCCGGTCAACGGCGGCTGGACGGTGGCCCGGGCCACCCTCGGCAACGAATCGGTGTCCATCGGCAGCGGCGCCGGCGGCGGGCGTGGCGGGGGGATG
>DATNLP010000365.1:0-9652 GCA_035602795.1 Acidimicrobiales bacterium
GTGCGCGTCTCCATCACCAGCCGCTCGGTGGCGTCGGCCCCGATGGTCGCCATCTGGACCCACGTGGAATTCGGTGGCATGGCACCGAGGACATCCCCGCCGATCATGACGTCGGTCGTCACCTCCGCGTTCGGCAGCATGGTGATCACGACGTCCGCCCGCGCAACGGCGTCCGATGCCTGGTCAGTGGCGCCGGCACCGGCGTCCACCAGCGGCTTCGTCGAGGTCGCATGCCGCGACCACACGTCCAGCTCCATCCCGGCGCCGAGGAGGCGACGGGCCATCGCCGTGCCCATGGTGCCGGTCCCGATCACCGCCACCCGTGGCGTCTGTCGGTGCTTGTCGTGGTTCGAGAGGCTCATTTCCCTGCTCCTGTTCTCGAGGAAAGACCCGATCATTTTCGTGGCCTCGGCCCGGCCGGCGCTCGCTCGATCTCTTCAGGGGCAGACCCTCGGCCCCGGGGCCCCCTCCTCTACGGGTGCGCAACCGCCGTGACGCTCGAGAACACCAGCATGAGGGAGGTCCGGCCTTCGAGGTCCAGCGCCGCGGCGTGAGGCAGGAGTTCGGGACGACGAAGTCGACGCCCCGGCTGACGACGGGGGAGATGCTCATCGACGTCCCGGCCAGCGAGGCCGGAAGGCCCACCTGGGCCAGCCCGGTGCTCCTCGGCGAGAACAACCGCTGGGGCAATCGACGAGGCCCGGACGGCTGGTCCGGCATGCTGGCCACAGCAACCGGCGGGGACGCAGACGGCCGGAGCGGGACGGACCTGACTGAGCCGGGGAGCCGGAGGTTCGGGAGAAGCAAGCCGATAGCGTCGCAACAACCGGACGCGTGAAAGGAGTCGACGATGGCCAAATCGCTGTACACGGCCCGGGCCCACGTGGTGGGCGGCCGGGACCAGGGTCACGGCGTGACCAGCGACGGAGCACTGGACGTCCATCTGCGAACTCCCGTCGAGATGGGAGGTGACGGCGGAGGCACGAACCCCGAACAACTCTTCGCCGTCGGCTACGCCGCATGCTTTGAAGGGGCGCTTGGCGTCGTCGGGCGTCGAGAACACGTTGACCTCGGGGCCGTCTCCATCGATTCAGAAGTCAGCCTGATTACCACCGAGAACCGAGGATTCAATGTGGCCGTAGGACTGGACGTCTCACTTCCGGGAATAAGCGATCCCGACCGCGCCGTTTCGATTGTGGCCGCGGCGCACGAGGTGTGCCCTTACTCCAACGCAACCCGCGGCAATGTGGAGGTGACCTTGAAGGCCAACGGCCAACCGGTCCCGACTGCACAGCCTGAAGACAACTGAGCATTCCGGTCTCTGATGATGTGGAGTCAGTCATGAACCCGACAGATCCCGTGGCCACGCCCTCGGGTCATACCTCTGAAGGCGGAGTCTTGGTGGGCAACGCCAAGGCGAGCAAGGGCATGGTCCTCTTCGAGGATCCACAGTGTCCTTACTGTCGAGAGTTCGAAGAGCTCAACGGGCCGCTCATTACCGCTGCGTTGGACGCGGGCGAGCTCGCCGTCGAGTATCGCATGCGCTGCTTCCTCGGCCCAGAGTCCGTGAGAGCCGATAACGCTCTCGCCCTGGCAGCAGAGTCCGGACGCTTTGACGACCTTCGCCGGGCGCTCTTTGCCGCACAGCCGCCGGAGGGAACGGGAGGTTTCACGACCGCGGACCTTTTGCGTCTCGGCGCACAGGTCGGGCTGACCAGCTCGGACTTCGTCTCGGGTGTGCAGGAGGCGCGCTTTGAGAAGTGGGTGCTGAGACGAGAGGCCGCCTACCAAGCAGAGGATCCGCAGGGAACCCCGGCCGCCTGGCTCAATGGGAGCCCAATCGACTCGGGGGTGCTCTTCGACAGGCGGGAGCTCCAGAAGCGACTTCGCAGGTAGAAGCGACGAGGCACACCTGGGAAATGCTCCTTGACGCCGGTAGAGCCAAGGCCAGGCCGGACTCAGAGAGCGTTCAACGTCCTGACATGCGTCATCAGCTCTTGCTGGATGTTCCCCAACAACACCCGAGCACCCTCGTCGTCTTGTTCTCCGTGAGCAGCCGTCACGTGAACCGAGAGTAGGTCGAGATGAGAGAGGATCGTTCGGCGAACCTCTTCGTCCGTGGGGTTTCCCGGCCAGAGGTTCGGAGGTGTCCGGCCCGCGGCGGTCGGTATGCGCCCTAGAGCGGTCGTGCCCAGCTGCTCGTCTTCTGCCATCAGAACGCTCGCCCAGGTCTTCAGGTCCTCAAAGAGCCTGTCCAGCTCCCCGTGTATCTCGTGGTTCTGCGGGACCTTTCGGTAGGCCTGCTTGACCTCCTGCACCACGTCGAGAACCTCACTCAAGACTCCGTTGAGCGCGGCGATCGCATCGTGGGGAGGCGGCGTGTCGGTGGACGTACGGGCCCCTTTCAAGAGGTCGGGGATGTCGGCGGACGAAGCTTACGCAGGCTGATCCGTGGCCGACAGTGGCGCCACCGTTCGGGCCCTGGGGCTCCGTCGTGACTGCGGGATTTGATTGGCGATGGATGAGCTCACACAACCTGAAGGTGGCGCTTGTAGAACGCCAGAGCGGCATCTCGCTCGAATAACGGGATTCCCACGTGCGGCCCTGGATTGATGTGCATGGTCTTTTCTTCGGCACCGAAGGCATCCCACAGTGCAAGGCCACCCTCACGCGTCATGAGTTCGTCGTCCCATTGAAAGAGGAACAGGAGTGGGATCTCGATGTGGGCCGCCTGTTCCCGTTGGTTGTCGCTGCCCTCCCTCAGCGCGCCAAGACCGAGAACGCCGGCGACAATGCGAGGCTCGCTGGCCAGCAACGGGACTCCGAATGCCGTGCCCATCGACACACCCCAATAGCCGAAGGGCCCGTTGGCCCATTGCGGATTGGTAGCCGAGTCATCGAGGAGGGCCTTCCATTCGGCAACTGCTTGTGAGGCGACCCCGCTCAGCGCCCGGATCCGTCGCTCCGACAAGGGGGCGAGACGATCGCCCTGCCGGCGAGCCATCAACTCGTCTTGCTGCTCCTTTTGCTCGTCCGTCATTCGGTCGCCATGTCCGGGAGCATCGAGGGCGACGACCCCGTACCCGCCGTGGCGCACCAGCGTTCTGGCCAAACCGAGGACGTTCGGTACCCGTTTGTGCTGTGTCCCCCCATGACCGATGAGCACCGTGGGGTACGGCGTGGCGATCGCCTCAGGCAACCAGTGGATCCCGGGCACGATCTCTCCGTTGACCGTCAGATCGATGCGCCGCTCAATTACGCCCTTCTCGCATACCTCGTCCAGGATCTCCATTGCGCTTCCCATCCCTTGGTGCCCGCGCTCAATAACCCTCAGGTCCCGCCGACGGTCTTTCGATTTGATCGACGGCGAGCAGGAGGGAGTTCCCCAACCACAGTTCATAGTCCAATAACCGGCGCGAATTTGAGCAGAAGACGGAATGGAACCCGCGACCCCGCTAGGTGCATCAGTCCAACTCGTTGGAGGTCGCCGATAAGGAACCCATCCCGTAGTCTGGTTTCGGCCCTACGGTCAATGACCGCCTGACCGACCCCCAATGAGCTGAAGTCAGCACAGTTGCCTCCACCGAGCCACCAACACCTCAACCGAGAGGAGTAACGATGAACCTCGAGCAAACCCTGGAGAAGATCGTTGAACACGCCCACGAGGAGCTCCGCATCGTTCGGAAGCGAGCCGAACAGAAGACGGCGGCGCGCGACCATGGCAAGGATTATCACGAAGCTCAAACCGCTGCCGATCAGCTGGACCACTACGCACACCAGGTCCGTCGGTTACATGATGCTGAATACAAAGATGGGTGGAGGCACGAGAGCCTGAACGAGAACAGTTAGTTCGGGTACCTCGAGCGGATCGTGTGACGCCGAACTGAAGTCCGCAATAGAACGAGAAAGTGATCACCATTCGCATGTCGGAAGGCGCAGCGTTGCTGGTGTTGGTAATAGAGCCGAGCGCAACGTCTCGTCCATAATCCTGTCCACGAGTTTCAGCAGAATGGTTTGAACGCACGAACGACCCGGATCAGTTACCAGGCCAAGGCGCACTCTCGGGAGATCGTCAGCCACCTGTTGGACTTGCAGGCTCGAGCGACTGTGCGGCAGAGTTCGAAGGACCTGTAGGTCGCAGAGCAGCCCGTCAGGACCCTGGGTCACCATGCTGGGTTGACACGAAAGACGAGTCTGGCCGCGGCCGGCGAGATGCGCGTGGAGGCAACTTCGGCTCCTGCGGGGGAACGGGTCAAATGGCTGAAGAGAACCTGATCCACGGTCACAAAGGTTCGCCAGGTGGGCCCGAGTGACGCAGCCCGTAATATCCGACTACCCGATTGACGACGACAGGGAGGCGATGCTGGTGAGCGACGAGAAGGACGACATCAAAACCGCAGCTTCGGAGCTCACCAACGCGGTGAGTGGGCTGCTGCGAGCCATCGATGCGGTCGGAGATGACGGTGCAGCGGCCAAAGACATCCCCGACGAATTGCCCGAGGAGCTCGAGCGGCTCGTCGCTCGCCTCGACGCCGCTCGCGGGTTCAGCGATTGACCGAAACCCACCACTAGCCGGTCGCGAGCTCCATATGTGAGCACCGCCATCGGCGAAACCGTCGTCCCCCAGTGAACAGAGATCGAATCATGGTGCAGAGAACCCGCCATCTCACAGGATCCGCCAAGCCAGGCGAGCCGAACGACCGACCGCGTGCACCCGCACCCCCTCCCCCGCCCCGGTGGCGGATGTGGCTGCTGCCCTTGGGCGTCCTGATCACCTTGGTTCTGCTCTCCATCCCTCACATGTCGAGCACGCCCACGAAGAACTTCAGCTATTCGAAGTTCGTGTCCGAGGTCGACGCGGGCGACGTGCACACGGCATCGGTGAACCCGAGTGGCGCCATCAGCGGCACGCTGAAGGGTGGCGACGATTACACCAGCCAGATCCCGACAGCCATCACCGATACCCAGCTGGCGCCGACGCTCAAGTCCCACGACGTCGACGTCACCGCCGTCGGAGCGGGCTCGGCTCTCCTCGAAGACCTGCTGGCGTTCGTCCCCTTCTTGTTGCTCGTCGCGTTCTTCATCTGGATGGGACGGCGGAGCGCCAAACAGCTCGCCGGGGGGATCATGGGCATCGGGGGCTCGAAGGCCAAGGTCTACGACGAGGACCGGCCGACGACCCGCTTCAGCGACATTGCCGGCTACGAGGGAGCCAAGCGTGAGGTCTCCGAGGTGGTCGACTTCTTGAGCCATCCCGAGCGCTACGCCCGCGCCGGCGCCATCGGGCCGCGCGGGGTGCTGATGGTGGGCCCACCGGGCACCGGCAAGACCCTGATGGCGCGGGCGGTGGCCGGCGAGGCCGGGGTGCCCTTCTTGGCCCTGACCGGCTCGAGCTTCGTCGAGCTCTTCGTCGGCGTGGGGGCATCTCGGGTGCGTGACCTCTTCGCCGATGCCCGCAAGCGAGCTCCCTCGATCATCTTCATCGACGAGATCGACGCCATCGGCCAGCGCCGCGGCGGCTCGATCGTCTCCAACGACGAACGCGAGCAGACGCTCAACCAGCTGCTGGCCGAGATGGACGGCTTCGACCCCACCACCGGGGTGGTGGTCATGGCCGCCACCAACCGGCCCGAGGTGCTCGATCCCGCACTGCTGCGGCCAGGCCGCTTCGACCGCGAGGTCGAGATCCCCCTGCCCAACCAGGCCGAGCGTGCCGCCATTTTGAAGGTCCACGTCACGGGCAAGCACCTGGCCCCCGACGTCGACTTCGACGCCGTGGCCCGGGCCACCCCGGGGTTCTCGGGGGCGGACCTGGCCAATCTCATCAACGAGGCAGCCATCGTCGCCGTCCGCAACGACCGCGACGTCATCTTCGCCCGCGACATCGACGAGGCGAGAGACCGGGTCCTGCTCGGCCGGCGCGATGCCTCCAATGCCCTTCTCCCGAGGAGAAACATTCGGTGGCCGTGCACGAAGCCGGGCACGCCCTCGTCGCCTTCCTCTCCGAGCACGCCGACCCGGTGGCCAAGATCACCATTTTGCCGGCCGGCCGGGCCCTCGGGGTGACCGAACAGCTCCCGCTCGACGAGCGGCACCTCTACTCCGAGAGCTACCTGCTCGACTCCCTCGCGGTCCGCCTCGGTGGCCGGGCGTCTGAGAACCTGGTCATCGGGGAGGCCTCCACCGGAGCGGCAAGCGACCTCTCGGGGGCGACGCAGCTGGCCATCAAGATGGTCAAGGAATGGGGCCTCTCTCCGAGGTTGGGGCCGATCGGGTACGGATCGGACGAGCCGGGGTACTTAAGCGGTCCCCTCCTCGGCCAGGAGCGTCCTTATGCCGAGGGCACCCAGCAGGTGATCGACCAAGAAGTCAGTCGCCTGCTCACAGAAGCCGAGGACACAGCACGTGCGCTCCTGAGCGACAACCGCGATGCCCTCGACGCCGTCATTGCCGCGCTGCTCGAGAAGGAGACGATCTCGGGCGAGGAATTGACCGAGATCGTCAATCGGGTCAGAGGCGCCCGTAACGGGAGACGGGTGGGAGTCGCTACGCCCTCGTAGTCGCGAAGAGCCAGCCGCTCGGACGATTCACCGGATCGCCCGTGGCGCGTGATCTGCCGGGGTCCCATCACGGTCCGACTCGCCACCTGTTCAGCGTCAGATCCCGGTGTGCTCAGCACGAATCGGATCTGGGTCAGGCACGTGCGGCATGAGGGCGTTCGGCGGAATCGTACCGAGGCGGCCGGCCTCGAAGTCCTCCAGTGCCTGACCGATTTCCGCTTTGGTGTTCATCACGAAGGGTCCGTAGTGCTCAACGGGCTCCCCGATGGGCCGGCCTCCCAGGATGAGAATCTCGAGCTCGTCGGTGCCCGAGTCCTGGCGGTCGTCCGCGCGGACGGCCATCCAGTCCCCGGAATCGAACGCCACCAACTGACCGCGTTGGACCGGCCGTCCTTCACTCCCGGCACGGCCCGATCCGGCGAGTACGTAGACGAGGGCGTTGAAGCCCGGGTCCCAGGGCAGCTCGAGGAGCGCCCCGGGAGACAGGCTGGCGTGCATGAATGCCATCGGCGTGTGGGTGGAGCCGGGACCCTGGTGCTCACCGAGCCGACCGGCGACCACCCGCACGAGGCAGCCACCGTCGCCGGAGGACAGGAGAGCCACCTGGTCGGCCTCGAGCCCTTGATACGCGGGCGGGATCATCTTGTCCTTGGCCGGCAGGTTCACCCACAGCTGGATGCCGTGGAACAGACCGCCTGAGACAACGAGCTCCTCGGGAGGCGTCTCGATGTGGAGGATCCCCCCGCCGGCGGTCATCCATTGGGTAGCCCCGTCGGTGATGAGGCCACCACCGCCCTGGGAGTCCTGGTGGGCGAAGGTCCCATCGATCATGTACGTCACCGTCTCGAAACCCCGGTGGGGATGCCAGGGGGTTCCCTTGGGCTCACCAGGTGCGTAGTTGACCTCCCCCATCTGGTCCATGTGAACGAAGGGGTCGAGGTCGGCCAGGCTCATGCCGGCGAAAGCCCGGCGCACCGGGAACCCCTCCCCCTCGAGGCCGGTCGGCGCCGTGGTGACGGATCTCACGGGCCGTTCAGTCTTCGCCCCACGATCGGGCGCGGGGACCTTCGGCAGCTTCGACAGGTCATCAACGGTCACGGCGGGCATCGGCTCCCCCTATCGGTCTGTTTACTCTCGGTTTCCATCACGCCAAGGTGATGCTGATCCCCTGGCGGTCATCCAAGCGACAGCGTAGGGGGACGCTCCGCAGCCTGCGCCACCTCACCAGCAGCACCGAGCCATCACCCCAGCGCGATTCCGGCAGAGCGTCGGCGGTCGGCGCCCCGATCCTGGTGGGGGAACCAGCTGGGGGCAGCATCAACACTGCTTCAGCCAACGACGAGCGCTTCGCTCCCGACGTGGAGGAACGGCTGGCCCACTTCACCGAGCGCTCGACGGTGGCCGCAACGCGTGGTTAATCAGCCTGCTGAAGCGCTCCGACGTTGGGGCGGGCCGTCACGGCGACTGCGCATCACCGACGGGCCATGCTGGCCCATCGAGAGGTTGGCCGCGGTGTTGATCAGGGCTACGTGTGAGAAGGCCTGCGGGAAGTTCCCGAGCAGCCGATCGGCCTTCGGGTCGTACTCTTCTGAAAGGAGACCGACGTCGTTGCAGAGCCCACAAAGCCGCTCGAACATCTCCTTTGCCTCGTCGTGACGTCCGAGCAGCACGAGGTTGTCTGCGAGCCAGAAGCTCGTCATCAAGAAGGCGCCCTCGGTCCCTTTCAGGCCGTCGACGTCGTCGTCGGTGCCGGTCTGGTACCGATGGACGAAGCCGTCGATGAAGAGCCCCTTCTGGATCGCCTCGACGGTGCCAACGACACGCTGATCATCGGGGGGCAGGAAGCCGACAGGTGCGAGCATGAGCAGGCTCGCGTCGAGCAGCTTCGCGCCGTAATACTGGGTGAACGAGTTGAGCTCAGGGTCGAAGCCCTTCTCGCAGACCTCTGCGTGGATTTCGTCATGCAATTGGCGCCAATGGTCCTTCGGTTCCTTCGGCAAGATGCCGTCCTCCGCCAGTGCGACGGCGCGGTCGAAGGCCACCCAGGCCATGATCTTCGAATGGGTGAAGTGCCGCCGCGGGCCGCGGACCTCCCAGATCCCGTTGTCGGGCTCGCGCCATATCGTCTCGAGGTGGTCGAGGATGGCGATCATCAGATCCGGCGACATGTAGGACTCCTGGGGGATGGGTCCTCGCCAGTAGGTGACGGCGGAGTCGAAGACCTCGCCGTAGACGTCGAGCTGGAGCTGGGTCGCCGCTTGGTTGCCGACCCGGACGGGTTTTGCGCCCTCGTAGCCGGCGAGATGGTCGAGCTGGAACTCGGCGAGGCGCCGTTCTCCGTCGACGCCGTACATGATCTGCATCTCGCCGGGGTTCCCCGCCACGGCGCGGCGCAGCCAGCCCACCCACGCCGCCGCCTCGTCGGTGTACCCGGAAACCAACAGGGCGTGCAGGATGAAGGTCGAGTCCCGGACCCAGGAATAGCGGTAGTCCCAGTTGCGGCTGCCCCCGATGGTCTCGGGGAGCGAGGTCGTCGCTGCCGCGCAGACGGCGCCGCTGGGCTCGTGGGTGAGGACCTTCAAGGTGATAAGCGAGCGGACGACGAGGTCGCGCGAGCCGCCGTTGTAGCTGCAGCGTCCGACCCAGTCGTGCCAGTAGTGCCGCGTGTGGTTGCGGACAGCGAGGCTGTCGAGCGGGAGCGGGGCTTGGGTCACCGAGGGGAACCAGGTGAGCGAGAAGGAGCGGCGGACGTCTGGCGACACGGAGAAGGGCCGTCGCGGGCGGCGACGAGGATTTGGCCGTCACCGGTAGCGGTGACCCAGGGCGTGATCGCGCCGTACTCGTAACGCACGATCAGCTCCATCTGCATCTCGACGGCCCCGTCAAGACCCTCGACAATGCGGTGGATCATCGAGTGACCGTCGTTCGGCGGCATGAAGTCGCACACTGACACCGAACCCGTCGCCGTCTCGAAGATCGTCTCGAGAATCAAGGTCTCCGGTTCGTAATGACGGGTGACCTTGGTCACCTCACCCTTCGGGGCGATCAGCCACCGTCCGTTGCCCGCGTCGCCGAGCAGCGCCGCGAAGGCG
>DATNLP010000366.1:0-12967 GCA_035602795.1 Acidimicrobiales bacterium
CGACACGCCCGGCTGCACCAAGGAGGCGTGCCAGTTCAACGACAACCTCAAGACCTTCGAGAAGGCCGGCGTGGCCGTGCTGGGGATCTCGCCCGACAAGGCGGAGAAGCACGTCAACTTCCGCTCCAAGTACAAGCTGAAGTTCCCGCTGCTGACCGACGCCGACAAGAAGGTCATGGAGAAGTACGGCGCCTGGGGCGAGAAGACCATGTACGGCAAGAAGACGGTCGGGACCATCCGCTCCACCTTCCTCGTCGGCCCCAACGGGAAGATCCAGCGGGCCTGGTACCACGTGAAGGCCGACGGCCACGCCGCCAAGGTCCTCGAAGAAGTGGCCGAGGACTGAGGTCTCGTGAAGACCTGGGGCGAGTTCTCACGTCTCCGCCCCGACCTGGCTGAGCCGGGCCGCGGGCTGCTCTACCAGGTCGGCGTCGGCCTCGGCTTCCTGGCGACGACCCGACCCGATGGCGGCCCGCGGGTGCACCCGATGTGCCCGTTGCTGACCGACGACGGTGCCTTCGCGTTCATCGTGCCCTCGCCCAAGCAGCGCGACCTCCGCCGCGACGGCCGCTTCGCACTGCATTCCTTCCCCTGCGAGGACAACGAGGACGCGTTCTACTGTGCGGGGCGGGCGCAGCCGGTCGCCGAGCCCCAGCTGCGCCGCGAGCTCAGCGCGATGTTCGTGGCGGAGCGGGTGAAGTTCCACGTACCCGCACCAGCCGACGACGACGAGCTGTTCGAGTTTCTCCTCGAGTCCTGCCTGCTGACCCGGACGACCGGTCACGGCGATCCCCACCCCGCGCATCAGGTCTGGCGAGACAGCGACAGCTGAACGCAGGAGCAAGGGGAGGGAAAAGAGTGGGACAAGGCATCAGCGACGTTCTGACCTTCGCCATCGGCGTGGCCATCAGCCCCATCCCGATCATCGCGGTGATCCTCATGCTGTTCTCCCAACGGGCCCGGGTCAACGGTCCCGCCTTCCTCCTGGGCTGGGTCATTTCGCTGGCCGCCGTGTGCACGGTCGTCTACGTCGTCTCGCACGACGGCAGCGTGGCGACCAGCAACACGGCGAGCGACTCCGTCTCGTGGGGCAAGATCGTGCTGGGTGTCGCCCTGGTGCTCCTGGCCCGGCGTCAATGGCACACGCGTCCTGCCGATGGCGCCGAGCCGGAGATGCCGAAGTGGATGGGAACCATCGACGGCGTGTCCCCGGCGAAGGCGTTCGGCCTGGCCGTCGTCCTCGCCGCCGTGAACCCCAAGAACCTCGTGCTGACGCTGGGGGCGGCAGCCGGGCTGGCGCAGTCGGGCCTGACCACCTCCGACGCCATCGTCTCCATCGCCGTTTTCGTCGTCATCGCCAGCCTGACCATCGCCGGCCCGGTGCTCTACGCACTCGTCGGTGGCCAGAAGGCCCGGACCGCCCTCGACGGCGCCAAGAGCTGGTTGACCGTGCACAACGCGGCCGTCATGACGGTGCTGTTCCTCGTCTTCGGGGTGGACCTCATCGCCAAGGGACTGCCACCGCTGACCCACTGACCCCGCCTCGCGGCGACCCGGTCCCGGTACCGCCTTGACACCGGCCCGCATCGGGTGCATATTTAGCTAGGTTCCTAGATAAATAGAGGTCTCCGTGATCCGGTTCCACCTGGACAGCCGCTCGGGCGTGTCCCCCTACATGCAGATCGTCCAGCAGGTGCGCAACGCGCTGCGCCTCGGCCTGTTGAGCAAGGGGGAGCAACTCCCCACGGTCAAGGAGGTGGTGGCCCAGCTGGCCATCAACCCCAACACCGTCCTCAAGGCCTACCGGGAGCTCGAGCACGAAGGGCTCGTCGGTGCCCGGCCCGGCGTGGGCACCTTCGTCACCGGGACCCTGGCCCCGGCGTCGGTCGCCGCGCACGGCCCGCTCCGCCAGGACCTGCAGCGCTGGATCGCAAAGGCGCGCCGCGCCGGCCTCGACGACGAGAGCATCGAGGCCCTCTTCGAGACCTCCTTTCGGTCCTCCACTCAGGCAGAGATAGCGTGAGCGCGGTCCTCAGCGCCCGGGGTCTGGGCAAGCGCTACGGCCGTCGTTGGGCTCTCAGCGACTGCGACCTCGAGGTCCCGGCTGGTCATGTGGTCGGTCTGGTCGGCCCCAACGGCGCCGGCAAGACCACCCTTCTCCATCTGGGCGTCGGCCTGCTGGCCCCGAGCGCCGGCAGCATCGAGGTGCTCGGCCGAGCTCCGTCGGACGACCCGGCGCAGCTGGCCCGGGTCGGCTTCGTCGCGCAGGACACCCCCACCTACGCCCGCCTCAGCGTGGAGGACCACCTCGCCCTGGGCGCGCACATGAACCCGGGCTGGGACGCCGATGTGGCCCGCCGGCGCATCGACGACCTCGACCTCGACCCCACGCAGCGCGCCGGCACACTCTCGGGCGGCCAGCGGGCCCAGCTCGCCCTCACCCTGGCCGTGGCCAAGCGCCCCGAGTTCCTCCTCCTCGACGAGCCGGTGGCCAGCCTCGATCCTCTGGCCCGCCGCGAATTCCTCCAGGGCCTCATGGAGGTGGTGGCGGATCACGAGGTGAGCGTCGTGCTGTCGTCCCACCTGGTGGCCGATCTGGAACGGGTGTGCGACTACCTCGTGGTGCTCGTGTCGTCGCGGGTGCAGGTGGCCGGCGAGGTCGACGAGCTCCTGGCCTCGCACCACCGCCTGACCGGACCGCGCCACGACGTCGCCTCGCTCCCCCGCGACCAGTACGTGATCGAGGAGAGCCACACGGACCGCCAGAGCACGCTGCTCGTGCGGCACGAGAACCCGATCCTCGATCCGTCCTGGACGGTCGAGGACCTCGACCTCGAGGACCTGGTGCTGGCCTACATGGGCCAGGCGGGTGGGAGCACCCGCAAGCGGCGCGGCGACACCCCACGGAACGGGGTGGCGAAATTGGGCGTCGCCCGGTGATCGCGGTCTCGTGGCGCCAGTTCCGCCCCCAGGCCATCGTCGGCCTGACCGGTCTGGTGGTGGTCGCCGTCGTGCTCGCCCTCACGGGCCCGAACCTGGTCCACGTCTACGACGTCAACCTGGCCGCGTGCCGGGCATCGGGTGGTCAGAGTCCCGCCTGCAACAACCCGGTCGGCAACACCTTTCACGCGCTACAGGTCACGCTGATCGCACTGGTGCTCGTGGTGCCGGCGCTGATCGGGATGTTCTGGGGCGCGCCCCTCATCGCCCACGAGCTCGAGACGGGCACGTTCCGGCTGGCCTGGACCCAGAGCGTGAGCCGGCGGCGCTGGCTGTTCGTCAAGACGGGCCTGGTCGGGCTGGCCAGCGCGCTGACCGCCGGCCTCCTGAGCCTCATGTCCACGTGGTGGTTCAGCCCCATCGACAAGGTCAGTCAGAGTCGCTTCGGCCCGGCGAATTTCGGCCTGCACGGCTTTGTCCCCGCCGGGTACGCCGCCTTCGCCTTCGCCCTCGGGGTCACGGCGGGTCTGGTCTTCCGGCGCACCCTGCCGGCCATGGCGGTCACGCTCGTCGGCTTCGTCGCCACCCGCCTCGCGGTGACGTATTGGCTGCGGCCGCACTACATGAGCCCGGCCACCCTCAACGCGCCGTTGTCCGGCGCCGACGTCGGGTTCCAGATTGCCGGGCCCGGCACGGTGTCGCCCGTGTCAATGGTGGCGAACGCTCCCGACCTGCCCAACGCCTGGGTCTCGTCCGCGGCCGTCGTCGACAGCGCCGGGCGGGCGCCGAGCAGCTCGGCCGTCCAGCACGCCTGCCCGAACCTGGGTGCGGGCGTGGCACCGCCACTAAGGGTTCGGGAGGGTTCAGCCCCCTCGGGGGGCACGCGGTCGGCATCAGGGTGTCGCAGGGGGCACAGCAGCAGTTCAACGACTGCATCTCCACCTTGGCCGCCAAGTACCACGTCGTCGTGGCCTACCAGCCGGCCAACCGGTTCTGGACGTTCCAGGCCATTGAGACGGCGCTCTTCGTGGTTCTCGCCCTCGCGCTTGCCGGTGCCTGCGTGTGGTTCGTCCGCCACCGGCTGAACTGATGGTGATGATGATGATTCGTCGGGTGACCCGGGGGGCACCGTGATTTGGCTCGCGGTCAGGCAGTTCCGCCTGCAGGCTGCCGTCGCGCTCGTCGCACTGGTCACGCTCGGCGTGCTGGTGGCGGTGCTCGGCACCCAGCTCCTCAACGACTACCACGCCACCGTCACCGGTTGCGGTGCGCTCGCGGACTGCTCGGCCGCCACCAACGCACTCGGCAGCCGCTACGACCAGTGGAACACCTGGTTCGGGGTCGTGGTCCTCGTCGTCCCGGGCCTGCTCGGCATCTTCTGGGGCGCGCCGCTGCTGGCGCGCGAGCTCGAGAGCGGGACGTTCCGCCTGGCCTGGACCCAGAGCATTTCGCGGTCCCGCTGGACGCTGACCAAGCTGGGCCTCCTCGGCCTGGCCAGCATGGCGGTCGCCGGCCTCTGCAGCCTGTTCGTGACGTGGTGGGCCAGCCCGCTGGACCACATCGGTGCCGGGCCGTTCAGCACCTTCGACCAGCGCGGCCTCGTGCCGGTCGGCTACGCCCTCTTCGCGTTCGCCCTGGGCGTGGCCGTTGGCGCCGTCATCCGCCGCACCCTGCCGGCCATGGCGGCGACGTTGGTCGCCTTCGTCGGCGTCCGGCTGGCCGTCTACGAGTGGCTGCGGCCCCGCTACATGGCACCGTTGACCGCGCGCAGCCCGTACCGCTTCAGCGGGCCCGGGCTCAATCAGGTCGCCATCGGCCAGGGGCTGCGGCCGGGAGGGTGGCTGATCTCCCAGTCGATCGAGAACCCGGCGGGGCACGTGGTCGGCCAGACCGTGGGCGGGCTGCTGGCCACGACCATCAACGTCGGACCCCAAGGCGTGACCATCGCGGGTGTGGGCTCGTGCCCCACCCTCAAGCCGACGGGACAACAGAGCATTGCCAAGTCCAACGACCTGGTCCAGCGCTGCGTGAACCAGCTCCACCTCACGAGCGTGACGACCTACCAGCCGTCGAACCGCTACTGGCCGTTCCAAATTTACGAGACGCTGCTCTTTGTGGTCGCCGCCCTGGCCGTCGGCGCCTTCGCCCTGTGGTGGGTGCGCCGCCGGCTCAACTGACCCGAGCCTGCCGCCGTCCCGGACTTGCCGTCAATGCTGGTGGACCGGGCACCAGTAGGTGCTGCGGCCGCCCACCATGGCATGCGCGAGCTCGGTCCCGTCGTACGGGCAGCGCCCGCCGGGTACCCGTTCTTCCATCAGGTCTCCCATGTGGGAGCCGCGGCGCCGGCCGAGTTGCCGCAGCGTGGCACGGAGCACCGTGTGCAGGTGGCGGAGCTCCTCGGCGTCGAGCGGCGTGCGCCGCCGTGGATCGAATCCGGCCCGCCACAGGATCTCGTCGGCCAAGAGGTTGCCGATGCCGGCCAGACGCTCCTGGTCCATCAGGCGGGCCTTCAGGGGTGCGGCACCCGCACTGCGGCCCGGGGGCACCGACAGGGCCGTCACCAATTCCTTGCGGGTCACCGTGAGCGCGTCGGGACCGAGGCGGCTCTCGTCGGGCGCCAACTCGAGGGAGCCGAAGCGACGCGGGTCGTGGACGAGCAGCGTGCCGCCGTCGTCGAAGGTGACGCGGGCCCGTACCCACTGCTTCCCGAAGACGCCCGGTCCGTACTGCAGGCGGTCGAGCGCCTCCCGGCCGTCGACCACCAGGCCGCCGGTCATGCCGAAGCGGACGCCCAGGGTGGGCCCCTCCGTGTCGAGGAGCATGAGCTTGCCGCGGCGCCGGGCGGCCGTGAAGGTGTGGCCCACCAGGGCCGAGCGCAGCCGCCCCGGCGTGGTGCCGCCGCGGCCATAGCGGGCGTCGACCATCCAGACCTTTTCGATCGGGCGGTGGAGCGCCTGCTCGGCCAAGGCCCGGTAGAGCTCGACTTCGAGGATCTCGGGCACGGGCGAAAGGTACCGGACGGCGGGGCCAGGCCGAATATGGTGGCGGCGTGCCACCCGAGAAGCCCCAATGGGCCGAACTGTTCACCGAGGTCGTGACCTCGGGCCTCTGCACCGGATGCTCGGCCTGCGTGATCGCCTGCCCCTACGACGTCCTCGGCTACGACGACGCGGACGGCGTCTACCGGCCGTTCCACGTCGACGCGGAGGGCGGACCGGACAACTGCACCCACGGGCTGAAGGGCTGCACGCTGTGCACCCGGGCCTGCCCGCGCTTCCGGACCTGGGAGCCCGAAATCGAGAACCACCTCTTCGGCCGCGAGCGCACCGACGAGGAGGTCTCGGGCATCTCCCGCCGCACCGTGCTGGCCCGGGCCGCCGACTCCGAGGTGGCGGGGGTGGGCCAGGACGGCGGGCTCGTGTCGGCGCTCTTGATCTGGGCGTTCGAGCACGACGTGATCGACGCCGCGCTCGTCTCGGCGCTCGAAGGTGACGGCTCGACCTGGAAGGCGGTGCCGGCGGTGGCCCGCTCCAGGGAGGACGTGCTGGCCACCGCCGGGTCCCGCTACACGTACTCGGCCAACCCGATGGCCTACACCGAGGCGATCGAAGGCGGCGCCGAGCGCATCGCGCTGGTCGGCATGGGCTGCCAGGCCTCGGCACCGGGGGCCATGCAGGCACGAAAGGCGGGCAAGATCGCCCGGCGCTTCGCGCTGTCCATCGGCCTGCTCTGCTCGAAGACCTTCGACGACGCCATCTTCCCCGAACTGTTCGAGGAGAAGTACGGGCTCGTTCGGGCCGAGATCGTCAAGATGAACATCAAGGGCGTGTTCCAGGTGTGGATGCGCGACGGCGGCTACCACGAGATCCCGTTGAAAGAGGCGCACGCCTGGACGCGGGAGGGCTGCAAGGCCTGCCCGGACTTCGCGGCCGAGCACGCGGACATCTCGACGGGCGGCATCGGGGCCTTCGGGGACTGGACGCTGACCCTGCTCCGCACCGAGAAGGGCGAGGCGCTGTTCAACGACATGGAGGCCGCCGGTGTCGTGGAGGTGCGACCCATTGAGGACGACCCGGGCGCGGTGGAGCTGCTGAACCGCCTGAGCCGGGTCAGTCGCAAGCGCTGGCCGGCCACGGCGGTGCCCATGCCGGGGCGGTTGCCGGCGTCAGCCCGCTGACTCCCTTCGCCTTCAGGTCGAGGTGACGTAATGGCTGGCCGCGACACCGGTGGCGGTGGCGGTGGCGGTGGCGGTGACGGTGGGCCCGGGAGGGACGCGTTCGCCGAGCACCTGGGGATCGAGGTGGTCCGGCAAGGCCCGGGCCACACGGTGGCCCGGCTGACGACGGGCCCGCAGCATGCCAACCCGCACGGGACGGTGCACGGCGCGGTGTTCTACGGCGTGGCCGGCGCGGCGGTTGCAGCGGCGGCCAACGACGCCGAGCACTCGGGCATCATCACCTCGGTCCTGGTCGAGTACCTCCGGCCGGCCGCCATCGGCGACCAGCTCCATGCCGAGGTGGCACGCGAGGCGTCGACCGAACGCGAGGACATCTTCACCGGCACCGTACGGCGCGGTCCGCAGGGCGACCTGCTGGCCTGGGTCCGCGCCCGCGGGACCAGGCGGACGCGCGCCTGAGGCTCAGCCCGGGACGATGACCGCAAAGTTGCTGCCGCCCGACAGCGGCGAAGGTGCGGCGTAGACCTCACTCGAGTCGGATGAGTTCGTCCACTCCTGGGCCGCCAGTCCGGGCATGTCCACCAGCGCCTTCCCGCCGGCCTCGCTGTACGTGAAGGACACGGTCGAGGACGGCACCGGCGGCGGCACGCTGGACACCCCGTTGGGCGCTCCGATCACGTCGGCGCCCCCGCTCGGCAGGCCGAGGGCCACGATGCCGATGTTCGGTCCGGCGTCGGTCACGGCGGCACCATGGGCAAAGGACGTAGCGGACCGACGGCTCAGATCACGGATGGAGGCCGACGAGCTGGTGGAGCTGACGGTGACGCTGACGAGCACGCGGTCCCCCGGACGGACGGCGACCGAGGACGGCACGTAGTCCGTCACGTTGTCGGCCGGGGGTGGCATGAAGAAGGCGGTGTCGTACGTGGCCGTGGCCCCGTTGCAGTACGTCCGCACCACCGCGTAGGCCCCGACGAGTGAGGTGCCCGTGCTGCCGTCGAAGTCGTTCAGGAACTGCACGCCCTCGGCCTGGCCCTCGAAGCTCCCGGTCGGATTGCCCGAGCAGTTGATGTGGGGCACCGTGACGACCGTCGACGCGATCCCCTCGAAGTCGTTGCTGTAGTAGCCGGCCCAGCCCGGGATGGCGGCCGGGGTGAGCGTCGTCGACGGGGCGGGCGCGGCAGCAGCGGCGGCAGCCCCGCCAACCATCACCCCTATGGCCACGGCAACGGTGACGACCAACGCAGAACGGACGACCTTCATGCTGTTCTCCCCTATCCGAGTGCAGCAAGCGCCAATTGGGTCGCTCTCATGTTCCATCTTTCAACGCTTGCCGTCCAGCGGTTGCGCCCATCCCGATGTCCAGCGGACACGGTCATGGCCGAATCTGTGGGAACCATGTCATTGACGCCAGGCCCGCCTGACCGCACAGTGGAGGCATGAGGGAGCGCCTCGTCGTGATCGTCGCCTTCGACGGCCTCCAGCCGCTCGACGCCGTCGGGCCCCACGAGGTCTTCGCCGGGGCCGGCCGCGCCGCAGGGGCCGCCGGGCGGCCGGGGCGCTACAGGATCAGCGTGGTGTCGAGGAGCGGTCGGCCGGTGCGGGCCGAGAGCGGGCTCGAACTGAACACCGTCGCGCTCCCCGACCCGGGCCGGCGCATCGACACCCTGATGGTGGCCGGCGGCACCGGCGCCAACGCGGCGGCGGCCGACGAGCGTCTTGTGGGATGGATCCGCGCTGTCGCCCCGCGGTGCCGGCGGGTGGCCACCGTCTGCTCGGGCACCTTCATTGCCGCCGCCGCCGGCCTGCTGGACGGCCGCCGGGTCACCACGCACTGGGCCCGGGCCGCCGAGCTGGCGGCCGCCCACCCCGCCCTCACGGTGGACGCCGACCCCATCTACATACGGGACGGCAAGTACTGGTCGAGCGCCGGCGTCACCGCCGGCATCGACCTGTCGCTGGCCCTGGTCCAGGACGACCTCGGCGTCGACGTGGCCCAGACGGTGGCGCGCTGGTTGGTCATGTTCCTTCACCGGCCGGGAGGCCAGACCCAGTTCGCCTCGCCCGTGTGGGCTCCCCGGGCCGAGCGCTCCACCGTGCGCGCCGTGCAGAACCTGGTCGAGGCCGCCCCGGGCGGCGACCACCGGCTGCCCAACATGGCCTTTGCGGCGGCCATGAGCATCCGGCACTTCACCCGGGTCTTCACGGCCGAGGTGGGCGAGACGCCGAGCCGATTCGTCGAGCGCACCCGGCTGGAGGCGGCCCGACGCGAACTGGAGATCAGCGGCGACACGCTCGACGTCGTGGCGGCCCGCTGCGGGCTCGGCAGCGCCGAGACCCTGCGCCGTGTCTTCCAGCGCCACCTCGGCGTGTCGCCCGACGCCTATCGGCGGCGCTTCCGCGCCGGACCGACCGATGCCATGGAAAGGACACCCGCATGACCCCGAACGACGCGGACGCCGGCAACGACCGTCTGCAGATCGCGATCCCGCTGTTCCCGAAGTTCACCGCCCTCGACGCCGTCGGACCCTACGAGGTCCTCCAGCGCATCCCGAGCTTCGACATCACGTTCGTCGGCCACGAGCGGGGTGAAGTGCGCAGCGAGAACGGCATGCTCGGCTTGACGGTCGACGCCACGTTCGAGGACGTACCGGCGCCCGATGTCGTCGTGTTCCCCGGTGGCGTCGGCACCCGCCCGCTCGAGACCGACCGGCGCGTCGTGGACTGGGTGCGCGATGCGCACCGGGCGACCCGGTTCACGACCTCGGTCTGCACGGGCTCGCTCGTCCTGGGCGCCGCCGGCCTGCTGAGGGGACTGACGGCCACCACCCACTGGTCCTGCTACGAGGAGCTGGCGGCGCACGGCGCCGAGCCCACCCCGGCGCGCGTCGTCGAACACCTCGACCGGCGCATCATCACGGCCGCCGGCGTCTCGAGCGGGATCGACATGGCGCTGCGGCTGACCGAATTGCTCGTCGACCGCACGGCGGCCCAGGCGGCCCAGCTGATGATTGAGTACGACCCGCAGCCGCACGTCGACTGCGGGTCCGTGGCCAAGTCGGACGACACCGTCATGACGCGGGTCGTCGAGTACGCCGCCCAGCGCGAGTGAGTCAACCGAACGCCGGCGCTGCCGCGGCGGCGCGCCTCCCGGCGAAGCGGCCGAACAGGGTGCTGTCCCCGATCGACAGGCCACTGGCGTAGCCGAAGGCGCAGACGCCCGACGTGGTACGGCCGGCGGCGAAGAGGCCCGGGATCGGCTCGCCGTCCAGATCGAGCACCTCGCCGTCGACCGTCGTCTCGAGCCCGCCGAGGGTAAAGGGGGCGTAGGGCGCCGGTCCGACACGCAGGTCGAAGGCACCGATTGGGGGCACCAGCGGCCGCACCCAGTTCGAGCCCTTGTGGAAGAGAGGATCCTCTCCTACTGCGGCATGACGGTTGTAGAGCTCGATCGTGGCCTGGAGCGACCCGGCCGGCAGGCCGATCTCGGTCTCGAGCTGCTGGGGCGTCTCGCAGACCCAGGAGGCGGCCAGGCCCATCCAGTTCACCTCGTAGGAGGCCTCGTCGACGACCAGATAGACCTCGCCGTGCTGCTCGTAGAGGCCGGACTGCCCGACCCGGCCCATGTAGGTGTCCTCGTTGATGAAGCGCTGGCCGCGGCCGTTGACCAGGATCCCGTGGATCAGCGTGCGCGGCGGCGTAATGGGCAGCGAGACCTCGCCGGCGTACATGTTGCGCACCGAGGCACCGAGGGCCTGCGCCATGCGGATGCCGCGCCCGTCATCGCCCTCCGTCCCGACCTTGAAGGTACCCCGCGCCAGCGGGGGGCAGTGCTGGCGCAGCATGTCGTCGTTGAAGATGAAGCCCCCGGCGGTGAGGACGACGCCACGCCGGGCCCGCACTGACACCGTTTCACCGAAGGACTGCGCCTGCACGCCCACGACCCGGCCGTCGCGGTCGATCACGAGCCGGTCGACCCGGGTGTCGGTCGACACCGCCACACCGGCGTCCACGGCGGCGGACGAGAGGATCCGCATCAGCAGCCACCCCGTCGAGCGCTTCGTCTTGGCCAGGTGGCCGCGGGGCGCCGGCCGGGCGATCTGGTTGAACGGGTAGGCGTCCTCGCCCCCCGAGTACACCAGTCCCTCGGTGCCGGAGGGTGCCATGGACGTGTCGGCGCAGAACGTCGGGTCGAACGGGACACCGCGGGCCACCAGCCAGTCGAAGTGCCCGAGGCTCTCGGCGCAGTAGCGGGCGATCTTCGCCTCGTCGGGGTCGGGACCGCAGGCCGCCATCATGTAGCGGTACATGTCGTCCACGCTGTCGGGGAACCCGCACGCCTCCTGCACGGGTGTCCCGCCGCCCAGGTAGACGATGCCCTCGGCCAGTGCCGCCGCCCCGCCCGGACCACTCGCCCGCTCTGTCACCAGCACCCGCGCCCCGGCCTCGGCGGCGGTGAACGCGGCGGCGGACCCGGCCGCACCGAACCCGACCACGACGACGTCGGCCGTGTCGTCCCAGCTCTCGATCTCCGACGCCTCGACGGGCGTCACGTCACTGCGCTCGCGCACCACGTCTCCGTCCTCGCCGATGTCGCCGAGACGGTAGCCCGCGGCGCCGGGCGCCGTACCCTGCTGCGGTGGCCACCCCCCACCCCCGACCCCGACCCAGCACCCGCCCCTACGCCACCGCCCGGGCTGGCCCGGGTCGCGCCGGGCTGGGCGGCCGAGCTGGCGCACCGGTCGGCGTCGGCCGTGACCACCTGGCGCCTCACCGGCCCCGGTGGCGCGGTGCGCTTCGCCAGGGTCGACACCGCCGCGGCCTACCCGACACTGCGCGCCGAGTCCGAGAGGATGATCTGGGCCGTCGCCTACCTACCGGTGCCCCGGGTGGTGACCCTGGAGGAGCTGGGCGCGACGACGGTGCTGCTGACCGAGGCCCTGCCCGGCTTCGACGCCACCCAGTCCGTGTGGCGCGACGACCTGCCCGCGCTGGTCCGGGCCCTCGGCCGGGGCCTGCGCCGCTTCCACGATGCGGTGGGCGAGGAGTGGTGCCCGTTCCGCTTCGATCTCGAGCGTGCCCTGGACCACGTGCGGGGCCGCGTGGCCGCCGGCCAGGTCGACCCCCGCGCTTTCCACCCGGACCACGCCCACCTGGGGACGGCGGCGGAAGCTCTGGCCGAGCTGGAGGCCACCGTGGCTACTGCGCGCCGAACATGCTGCTGCAGCGGTGGCGTGTCACCGGCTACGTCGACCTGGGTGAATTGGGCGCGGCCGACCGGTGGTGGGACGTCGCCGTCGGTGCCTGGAGCGTCGGCTGGAACTTCGGCGAGGAGCACGAGCCGCTGTTCTACGAGGGCTACGGAATTGAGCCCGACCCCCGCCGCATCCGCTTCTACCGGCTGCTCTACGACTTGGCGTCCTGAGCGGCGGCGATCAGCTGCCGGGCGCGGGTGAACACCGCGTCGAACATGGGGACGGTCAGCTTGCCGGTGAAGGTGTTCTGCTGGCTCGGATGGTACGAGCCCAACAGCACCACCCCGCCTCCGAGCGCGGCCTCGGCCAGATGACCGAAGGCCGGCCGCGGCTTCAGGCCGTACTGCGCGGCCACGGCCTGCCACGCCACCTGCCCGAGCGCCAGCACGACGGCCACCCGCGTCAGCAGCGCCAGCTCACGGACGAGATACGGCGCGCACGCCGCCCGCTCGGCGGGCGTCGGCTTGTTGTCCGGCGGCGCGCAGTGCACCGTCGCCGTGATGTAGGCCCCGGCCAGCGTCAGCCCGTCGTCGGCCGAGGTGCTGGTCGACTGCGAAGCGAAGCCGGCCCGGTGCATCGCGGCGAACAGCCAGTC
>DATNLP010000414.1:0-3753 GCA_035602795.1 Acidimicrobiales bacterium
ACCACGATCGGCCCGCCCGAGGCGGCAGACGTCGGCAAGGGGATCGTGGGTGCCGTCACCTCCGTGGTCGGGCGCATCGGCGGGCGCAACGTCGTCATCTGCCGGTCGCTCGGGTCCATGCGGCGGGGCGCCTTCACCCACGCGGACGGCGTGCGCCTCGCCGAGGCGGCGGACCAGGCCCGCGACCTCGGGATCCCGTTCGTGTTCTTCGTCGCATCGAGCGGAGCCGACGTGCACGACGGCGTGGCGTCACTGCACGGATGGGGGCAGGCGGCGGCTGCCATCTCGCGCTGCAGCGGGCAGGTGCCCGTGATAGCCGCCGCCACGGGGCCGGTGGTGTCGGGTCCGGCGCTCCTCTTGGGGCTGTCGGACCTGGTGGTGATGAGCTCGGAGGCCGTGGCGTTCGTATCGGGGCCGCAAATGGTGGCGGAGTTCACCGGTATCGAGGTCGGGCTGGCCGAGCTGGGCGGGAGGGCCATCCACGCCACCGCCAGCGGGCTATGCGCGGTCGAGTCCGACGACGTCGACGGGGCCGTGGCGGAGCTGCTCGAGTACCTGCCGTCGAACACCGACGAGATGCCGCCGCTGGCGCCCGTGAGCGACTCCGTGCTGCGCCCCACGCCCGAGCTGCGCACGGTCATCCCGGACCGCAAGGCGGCGACGTACGACGCGCGCGACGTCATTCGGTCGATCTGCGACGACGGCGAGTTCCGCGAGCTGTGGCCGCGGTGGGCCGGCCAGCTGGTGACCGCCTTCGCGCTGTTGGGGGGGATCCCGGTCGGCTTCGTGGCCAACCAGCCGCGGATCCTGGCGGGCACGCTGGACATCGCCGCCTCGCAGAAGGGCGCCCGCTTCGTGCGCCTGTGCGACGCCTTCAACCTGCCCATCGTGAGCCTGGTCGACACCCCGGGGTTCCTACCCGGCAAGGACCTCGAGTGGCGGGGCATGATCCGTCACGGGGCCGAGCTCGCCTTCGCCTACGCCCAGGCCAACGTCCCCCGGCTCTGCCTCATTTTGCGCAAGGCGTTCGGCGGGGCCTACATCGTCATGGACTCGCGGGGGATCGGCAACGACATCTGCCTGGCCTGGCCCGGGGCCGAGGTGGCGGTGATGGGGGCGTCGGGAGCCGTGCAGATCCTGCACCGGGGGATCGAGCCGGGGGAGCGGGCCGAACGGGAGCTGGCCTACGAGGACACCTACCTGAACCCCTGGCCGGCCTCGGAGCGAGGCCTCGTCGATGAGGTCATCGACCCAGCTGAAACCCGGATCGTACTGTGCTCCGTACTGCGCCAACTCTGTACCAAACGGGAGTTGCTGATGGGCCGGAAGCATGACGCAGGACCGCAATAGGGATGCCAGCTGGGTAAAGACAAATTGTCATCAATTCGTAACGAAGATGAGCCGGATTCTTGACCGAACGGCGCTTTCGATCGGGCATGATCACGGAGTGGTCCCCCCCACAGAAGACTCACTTTTCGTCCTCGAGTCCTGCCACAGCACGTGGATCTTCGACACGGAGCGCCTGCGCTTCCGACGCGTGCTGAAAGGACTGGCGCTGGATGCTCCCTCGGCCACGACGGCTTGGCGGGCCTACTACGGGCTGGAGATCGACCCGATCTCGGAGTCCTTCGTGGTCCTGCTGAATCCCGAGGGCACGCGGCTGCTGCGGTCGTGGCGGCACGTGGAGCAGTGTCCCCAGTGCGGCGGCAACCAGACGGCAGAGTTGTCGCTCGACGAGCTGCGGAGCGCCTCGCTGGCTTGAGGGCTTGACCTGACCCCGGCCGGCCGCCGAGCCCGGTCGGGTCAGAAGTGGATCACGTGAGCGGCCTGCAGCAGCAGCGCTGTCATCACCACCGCCGCCACCAGGACGATGACCACGTTCAGGGCGCGCGACGCCGCCCGCCGGGACCGGTTCGTCTCCACGCCGTGGGCCCGGGCGCGGCCACGGATGGCAGCCTCGGTGGCGGCAGCGTCGGAGGTGGCCAGGACCAAGCTGTGCCGACGGCGGCCGCTGCGCTCGACGACGAGCATGACGACGCCCTCGCTCCCGTCGGGCAGGACCGAGCGCTCGACCGGCGACATCTCCTCGAGTTCCGACCAGGCGGTGTTCCACACGGCCTCGGCGTTGGGCTTGTCGAGCTCGAGCCCTTTGTCCATGAAGGTCAGCTCGAGATGCGGGACGGCGATCGGCCCCTCGTCGCCCTCTGTCAGCAGGTACACGTCGCGCACCGTCCAGGCCTCCTCCATACGGGGACGAGACGCTACTTCCATTGGCCGCGCACGAAGGCCCCGTAGCCGGTCGCCATGTGCTCGGGCAGGAGCGGCGGAGTGCGCCGCCTGACCCGCAGCACGGCTGCGTCGACGGCCGGGACGGGCCGGAACGAGGTGGCGTCGAGCCGCGGCCCGAGCTCGAAGGTCCACCACGGGGCCCACGACGCCGACAGCATGCTGGTGGGCGGGACGGCCGTGCGCTTGCGGGCCACCTCCCATTGGACGACGAGGTCGGCCCGCTGCAGGCCGCTGCCCGACGCGTCGTCGAGCAGATGGTGCAGAAATGCGTCGTGGCGCCGAAGGGCAGCGAGCTGAGGACGCGGAAGGGCCGCTGCCGGCGGGGCAGGCGGTAGTGGAGCGCGTCGGCGCGGACGACCGAGACATGGCCCGCCAGCCGGCGGCGGGCGAGCTCCAGCCGCAACGTGTCGGCCCAGTGCGGGTCCCTCTCGATGGCGACGACGCGCAGACCCCGACGGGCGAGCGCGTAGGTGCAGGCACCACGCCCGGGGCCTATCTCGATGACGAGGTCGTCGGGGCCGAAGTCGGCTTGCTCGACGAGCGCCTCGGCGACGTCAGGCCGGAGGAAGTTCTGTCCGAGACGGCGCCTTCGCTCGTCCCGTGGCGTCCGCTTGGCCGCGGACACGGACCATCACCGCGATGCCCATAGGCCACCATTGTGCACCGGGCGGCGGCGGCCCGGCGACCGTCGTCACCGGGTCGCCGGCGGCCCTGCCGGCCCCGCCGACCCCTGGCGCCGCTCACGCCGGTCGGCCCGCTCGATCTCCCGCTCCACGTCGGACCACACGAGCGGCTCGCCGTCAGCGCCGGCGTCGTCCGCCCCCTGGGCCCGCATCATGATCACGAACGCCACCGTCCAGAGCACGGCGATGGTGCTCAGCTTGGCCAGGAAGCCGGCCAGCTGCTGGTCCAAGAGCGGGGTCAGCCCCACCACCTTGCCGTTGTGGGTAAAGGGCGGGTAGAGCGAGTGCCGGGCGAAGATCCACACGATGGACAGGAAGCTGGGCACGATCGACTGCACGATCAGATACGCCCCTCGTCCCATGGACGAGAGCCGGGGTGCTCCGGGGAGCTCGCTCAGGACGGGCGCCCACAGCACGAACCCCGAGGCCAGGACCACCAGCTCGATCACCACCCGGGCCACGTCGGAGTGAGCGGCCAGGCTCACCAGGCCCGTGGTCAGCGTGCCCACGGCCACCACGGTCACGATGGCCACCGCCGGCAGCGGTCGCACCGCCACACGCAGCACCGCGTCCAGCGCGGGCGGGCGGGTCAGCCGCGCCAGCAGCGGCCGGGGCGTGCCGAGGACGAGCAGCGGCGGCACGGCCAGGGTCAGCAGCAGCCGTTGGATGACGAGCGCCAGGAGCAGCCAGTGGGCGGCCAGGTCCCCGAGCGGCCACGTCACCGCTGCCACCAGTACCACCATGCCGACGACGAAGAGGACCTTCTGACGACGGGTGACCC
>DATNLP010000388.1:0-11068 GCA_035602795.1 Acidimicrobiales bacterium
CGAGCACTCCTCGACGGAAATGGTCTCATTCGAGGTGAACAGCGAGTTGGCGGGGACCACCACGTCGATACCCTGCCCACTGTCGAAGGGCGTGCCAGAGTTGAACGGACTCTGCGCTTGCGCGGAGTCCGGCACGATCGAGTTGTTGGGGATGTCTGCTCCAGCAGGCGACGCGAACGTCAGGGCGACGACCGCTCCAGCAGCCGCGGTGGCGGCGACGGAAGCAATGACTCGCCTGGCAACGTTGCGGAAAGACATGTAGTGGCTCCTTATCGATCGGCGCTACGGGCTGGCTACTGACTCGCCAGAGGTGGTTCTTACACATCCCCCAGGTGCGCTCAAGCCAAAATGCCTGGTGACACCAATAAAACACTTGGAGATTGCCCGGAGCCCAACTTCGTCACAAAGGGTTCACCTTGGTTGCAGTTCTCCCTGAGGCCTCGAACCGCTTCCGCCTCCCGGGGCGCCGGCTAACGCCGTCTGGTCGCTCGACGGGTGGATGCGGTCGCTCATGGGGAGACCGACCTGGGCGGTACCATTTCCACATGGCCGACGCCCCGCCCCAGGGCCTGCTACCCCAACTCACCGAAGTCCTCTACGCGCTCACCGAAGCCCAAGAGATGCTCTTGAACAAGCTGCAAAACGTGCCAATCGAGCACCGGCGCTTCGTACCCCAAGAGACGGCCCCGCCGTCACGCGTTGGGCCCGCCAACTGGCACGATCAGCGACTGGCAGCTGTCCGCTCGACGATTGAGCCTTCCACGTCGCCGGACCACGCCAATCGACCGATGGCGATGGAGCAAAGCCTCGCAACCACAAGAACGACCCAATCAACTATCGCGGGACTCAGGACCATCCCTGGTTTCGCATCGGACAACGCGACCCCGCCAGAGGCCGCCCCGATGCCCCTGGATGTATCGGGACGCACGGATGTTCCAACTGAAGTGATCGGCATTCGCGACATCGACGACATGACCAAGGGTGGCCCGCCGACGCATTCGACGGAGACCAACGCTCTGCAGGCGGACCCGGCTGCAACGGCATCGGCCAACGCCTATAACTTCTTCGACGAACTTGACGCCAGACTGGCGAATCGAGAAACCCCGGGGGATTCAGGAAAACCCTGACCTCCGCAACGTGACCCCATCGGGGTCTCCGTGGCGTATTGCGATCCTGAAATCGACGTCCTCCGGACGAGATTACGACCCGGTGACTTTGACCACCCAGGTACAACCCGTGGGAGCTTGCACCACCAAGGTCTGGGAGCCGAGCGTGGACTGCGACGTGACCGACTGCCCTGATGCTCCACTTTCGCTTATCGCGGGCGTGCCGGACGGGGACGACCCCGCCGAGGTCACGAACACCTGGAATGACGGTCCTGACACTGGTGCTGGCGAGCAGCTGAAGGCCCAGCCGATGTTCCAACCCGCGGCGGTGGTGGTGAAAGCCGGGCTGGTCCAATTGCCTTGCATCTGGGTCGTGCCTAAGAGAACGCGAGCTGGTCCCGCCGCCGCCGCTGACGTCGAGGTCGTGGTCGATCCGCCGGTTCCAGTCGTTGCCGTGGTGTGGCCCGCTGCAGCTGTGGTCGTGGTCGTCGCGCTGGTCGCCCCTGCCGTCTGGGACGTGGTAGCCGTCGCCGACCCTGAGGCTTGGGGAAGGGTATACGCGGGCGCGTTCGAGGAGGCCGTCCCCCCGACTGGCTTGTAGTTGAACCACAACCCCACCAGGAACGCAATCGCAGCCGCCACGAGAAGCTGCCACGTCTTCCAAGTCCGTTTCTCCTTGATCTGGAGCTCTCCAGGCGCCGGTGGGGACGGGGAATCGCCACCACCTGGACCGGGCCCAGATGGAGCCGCATCCGAGATCGGTTGGTATGTAGTGGACATGACACAACGGTGGCTGGAATTTCCACCACCGTCAAGACAGCCGGAGTCCCACGAGCCTCCCTGGCCGCGTAAACCATGTCCGTCACGTGAACTGGGATTGCCGGTTCGCGAACACCAGGCGAACTACACAACACCCACACAAAACCGGCGAAAAAGTCCTTAGTTCTCGATCTTTAGGGAGCTCACGTACCAGCCGCCGGCTGCTTGCGTGACTGAGATCTCGTAGATGGGATCCGTGGGTGAAGCACCGCCGGGAGGTCCAAACGTGCAGATGATCGGCTGGAACGTGCTGCTGCATCCACGATCGATGGCGAGCCCGCTGGCGAATGGCGCGGCAAACAGGGCGACAACGGCCGGTTCCGTTGCCACCGTGAGCGCCCCAGCCCGATTTCCAGCCGCCCAGTTCGACACGAGCGCATTAGCGGCGGCGTCGGCGCTGGGCTGTAACGCGGTTGGTAGCGCCTGTGTGGTGGTGCTCGTCAGGTGTGGTGCTACGGCTGTGGTCGTGGACTTTGCGGCTGCGGCGAGAGCCGGGCGCCCAGGACTTGAGCGAGGGCGATGCACGTACCCAAGGGCCAGCAAGCTGACGGCCAGGACAGCAATCACGATACGAAGAGCGATTTTGCGTGGTCTGCTCAATCGCTGCGGACTCCGTTGCTCTCCTCCAGATCGCCCTTTGTGGCCGGCGGGCTGTGGAATGACCGACCACTGCTCAAGTCCCGCGGTGGCACGATCCTGATACGGAAGGAGTGTCTCTGGAATCCCTGCGACAGGTTCCGGCCCCCGCCCTGGATCGGCCCTAGGCAGCCCATCAAAGGCGGGCGGAGGGGACGTCGGAGCCAACGGGTGTGCTTCCTGATCGGCCGCA
Organism: Acidimicrobiales bacterium; assembly: GCA_035602795.1. GTDB lineage: Bacteria > Actinomycetota > Acidimicrobiia > Acidimicrobiales > RAAP-2 > Bog-473. Next base: position 2,755 of record DATNLP010000388.1, read on the forward strand.
GCAGGAGACGGCTTGGCTGAAGAGCGTTCCGACGGTGGCCGCCCATTCATCGGAGGTTTGTCGTAGGACGCGTTCCCACCGTCCATGACCAGAAGCGTCGCTTTGCCGTCGGCGGAGAAAAACCGAAATTCGTGGCTGCCGTAGGGATCGGGTTGCCACCCGGTGAGCTCACTCATGGTCGTGCCGACCGCTCGGTTCACTTCGGTCCGCCCGCAGGCAGATACGAGAGGGACCTGGTGGCATGAGAGGTGAGTTCGGCATGGGATCGCACGGACAGCGCACGGCGCGGCGACACTGAAATTTAGGCCGCGTTGCGGACCGGAGAGATCAGAGCCACCACGTCGACCGTCCCGTCGAGGCGGTGTTACGATGGTCGACCCCATAGGCCCTGGTCACCGGCCGGGTTACGCAGGAGTTTCCCGTCTTACGAGAGTGTGAACGGGAGGCGAAACCTTCGAAATCCGACTTGTTACGTGCACAAAGGCGGAACTAGGAAGGCAGCACCCATGAGCGCCAGATCCAGCGATTCTGTGTTCGACGTTCCTGAGCGCCCGGGGGGATCCCTCCCCGACGCGCCCATTTCGGACATCGCCGACCGTCGCCACCTCCACGCGCCCGAGGCCGACCCTCAAGCGGAGACGCGTTGGGCCAACGACGAGCTCCTCTCGATCGCCAGCACGATCCAAGACCTGCAGGGTCGGCTCGAGGAGGCGAACTCCCGACTGGAGGCTGCCGGTCACGTAGAAACGACCGAGTTCGAACTGGGTCGCCTCTTCATTGAGGCACAACGTTTCTCGGAAGAATCACTCTCGAAACTCGAAGCGCAAATCAACGATATTTTGTGTGAGGCTGAGGCTAAAGCAACCCAGATTCTCACCGAGGCGACCGAAGAGGCCCTCGAGATCCGCAGGCGGGCTCAGGAAGCTGCATTTGCCTCCGCCGGCACGGCTCAGGAGCTTCAGGTCGCGATCACCGGCTTCACCAAGGTGAACGGTGAGCTCGTCAAGGAGCTCGGCGCCCTCTACTCAATGTTGGCGCCGGCGACCGAGCAGCCCAGAGCCAAGATCGAGCCCCTGCCGGGCCATCCAGAACAGGGCTGAGGAGAACACTCGAATGCTTACGGGGCGGATCGCTCCGCGAGCAGCGAAGACGGTGAGAAGCACACCTTGCGTACCGGAGCGACCATGTCAATGGACGTAGCTGCCTCCGAGAAGTTGCCGCGGTCGGGCGGACCCGAATCGACCCCCCGGCGGACCGGTAACGCCCGGGCGTACGACATCGAGTCCTTCGATCTCGTACGCCAGTTCGTCGAAGAAATGCTCGCCAAGAGAGCAGCACAGCAGCCTCAGAGCGGGGGTCCGCCTAAGGGTGCCGTCGATTGGGAAACCTTGGAGGCCTTGGTTGCCGACTCGACGTCCTTTGAACAGGCCATCGGACGAGCGATCGTTCTGGCGGACCAGCAAAGTCGCAGCCTTCGACCAGACGCTGTCGCGTCCTCACTCGCGAGGTCCGAGGATCAGTTCTTCGCCTTCAGCTTGGCTGACGCCGTGGCAGATTTCGGAGATGAGGGCCGGTACCCGACAAGGGTGGCTCGAAGAATTGGCGGCATGTTGTCAAAACGAAAGATGGCTTCGGCAGCTGTCTTGTTGCTCGTCGTGGTGCTTGCCGTGACTATTTTCCAGGTCATACCGCGTGGACCATCCGCATCAGCGACCTACAAGGCACAGCTGAATCGGATGTTGAGCGGCAATGCGCAGCTCGCAGCCGTCACGCTCTCGAGGACCGCACCGTCGCCGGTCGCCACCCTCTCACTCCCGGCGAGCACGAGCCCTCCCGCACCGGCCCCGCCCTCACTTGCTGACGCTCCGCCCCTCCGCTCTCACGAGGTCTTTGGATTCGCGCCGTACTGGACGCTCGACCAGAGTTCAGGGTTCGACGTAAATCAGCTGTCGACGATCGCATATTTCAGCGTCGACGTGAACCCGGACGGAACGCTGGACGAGTCGGGACCGGGCTGGAACGGCTACCAGAGTCAAGATCTGTCGAATCTGGTCACCCGGGCTCACCAAGTCGGTGATCGTGTCGTACTGACAGTGACCTGTTTCGATCAGAGTGCCCTCGACAGCCTCACCTCCTCTGCGAGCGCCCCCTCGGCTTTGGCTTCGGGGCTGATCTCAGCGATTGAGGCCAAGAACCTCGACGGGGTCAATCTCGATTTCGAAGGCAACGGGAGTTCGGATCAGGCTGGACTCACCAAGCTGGTGACCCAGGTCTCAGCGGCCATCCACGGCGTCAACCCTCACTACCAGGTAACCATGGACACCTATGCCAGCTCCGCGGGTGATCCCAACGGCTTCTACGACATTCCCGCCATGGCCCCCGCTATCGACGCCTTCTTCGTCATGGAGTACCAACTGAACCTCAACTCGCCCAGTTCGGCTAACTCGCCACTCACGAGCTCGATGTTCAGCGATCAAACAACAATTGACCAATACACGTCTGCCGTTCCGGCGTCGAAGGTCATACTTGGTTTGCCCTATTTCGGCATTGATTGGCCCACGACCGATGGGACCCTGACCGCGCAGGCGTCCGGACCCGCCACCACGCTCTCCTACGCCCAGATCGTGTCCAGCGGACATCCCGTCTATTGGGACCCGACCACCAGCACGGCGTGGACGTCGTACCAGGTGGGGACCCAATGGCACGAGACGTTCTTCGAAGTTCCGACCTCCCTGTATGACGCAGCGCAGATCGCGTCTTCGAGCGACCTTGCAGGGGTGGGGATTTGGGCGCTCGGCATGGATGGAAACGATCCCAACATGTTGTCGGCGCTCCTTGGGTTCTCGCCGGCGGTCAAGGACACTGCGGTCGGTCCATCGACAACGACCCAGGCCGCTTCGACAAGCACCACGACGACCTCGACGTCATCGCCGACGAGCACAAGTTCGACCACGACGAGCACCTCAGCAACGACCCCCTCGGAGACGGTTCCCACGAGCACCGCACCCACATCGACCACCACCACCACGACCACCACCACCACGTCGCCCCTCGCGTATCAGTACTCAGGGGACTGGAACGGTCAGATCGTCGTCCTGACGCCCTGGTCGAGCAGCACGCCTCCCGATGCCGAGATCACGGCTGGCCAACTGACTGGTTTTTCCACCAACGATCCGGCCACGTCATGCCTGATGAGCGAGCCGAGCCTGAGCGTCGAGCCGGTATCCGGCGACACGAATGACTATCTGGTCGTGGCCACGGAGCCCGGCGATTGCACCAATGCGGTCTTCACGTTTACAGCGACGGCGACCTCCTAGGGGCCTCGGCCATGACTGATGGTTGGGCTGCCTAATGGAACACACCGCCACTTCGACCCTGTCTCGAGAACAAGAGGAATTCCGAGTTGATCCTCTCCCCGATCTGAGGGACATATCTCCAGCTCCTGACCTCCACCCGACGAGCTCCGGTAAGCGCTCTCCGGTCCGCCGCATCTTCAGTGAAGGTGGTGTCGTCTTTCTTTTTGCTTTGGCGCTCTACTTCGCGGTCGCCTGGCTGCTCGATATCAAGTACAAAGCATTCAACCAAGACGCCATCTCCCGGATGGCTAACGGCTTCTACGTCATCTATTCCCGCGATCCCCACCTTGCCGCTGTCGGATTCGTCTGGAATCCGCTGCAATCATTCGCCGATCTCGTGTTCCTCCTTGGGAACCACCTCTGGCCGGCTCTTTCACACAACGACATGGCGGGCAGCCTGGTCAGCGCACTCGCCATGGCTGGTGCCGCCTACCAGATTCTTGCGGCGCTACGTGAGTGGGGAGTCACGCGGGTTCCCCGTCTTGTCCTGACGGCATGTTTCGTCGTGGATCCCATGATCATCCTGTACGGCGGAAATGGGATGAGCGAGGCGCTTTATCTGTTCACGTTGGTAGCCTCTGCCCGCTACTTGATGCGATGGATACACCGGGGCGATCTTAGGTCGCTCGCCTACGCAGCGGTCATGCTCGCCCTCTGCTACTTGGCCCGCAACGAGGCGGCTGCTGCCATCGTGGCAGGAGCGGTCACAGTGGCAGCCGTCAGCTACTGGCGTGCCGAGGGACAACGGAGGGCGCGATTGAACGCGGCCATAGGGGATTCGTTCATCTTCGCCGTCCCAGGGTTTGTGGCTGCGGCGGGCTGGGCCGTGGCCGGCTATGTGGTTACGGGACAGGCTTTCAGCCAATTTACGTCTCAGTATGGAAATTCAGCGGAATTAGAGAGCGAGGCCTCTTCGTCCTTCTACCACAGGACCCTTGAGGCCCGGGCAATTTTCGAAATGCGCGCCATCGAAGTGCTCGCGCCCTTGTTGCTTGTCGTCCTGCTGATCTCGGTCGCCGTCGCCATTCGGAAACGCGATCCCCGAGTGTTTGCCGTCCTGGCTGTGGTCGGCGGCGCCATGGGTTTTGACATGTTGTCTTATCTCGACAACAAGGTATTTCCCTGGCTTCGGTTCTACATTCCGGCCATACCTCTCGAGGTTCTCTTAGTAGGTAGCCTCGTTGCCGCTCTGCAAGCGTCTGGCAAGGTTCGAACCCCAGCGCCCATGACACGCCGAGGTGGTTCAATTGTGCGGGCAATGCTTGGCGCCGGCCTTGCCCTCGTAGTGATGATCCCAGCCTTTCTAACCACTGCATCAGGGATGCTAAACCCGACCATCGGTGGGAATGAGGACGCACAGATCGGATTTATATTTCGAGCGCATCCAAGTTCTTATGAATTACAGACCAAGAACTTCTACCCGCACATCCTGTCGATCGACCACTACCTATCTGCTCTACATCTCCCGGACGGCGATGTCGTTGTCGACAACGGCACACCATGCGTCCCTGCAGTGATTACAACGATCAACCAACCCAAGCTCTTCGTAATCCCGAATGACCGTGATTTCCAACGAATTCTGGCCGACCCGATCACCTTTCACGTCCGCTACATTTTGGAGCTTGACCCCTCCTTTGGGGGTTATCAAGCAACAAGCGCCGAATACCCCAGCCTGTGGAGCAGGGGCTCCGGATTTAGCAAATTGGTGCATACGTTCCCAGCCGGCGGGTCCTGCGTGGAAATGCGCCTATTTCATGTTCTCGGCCACTCGAATCCCGCCGGGGTCACGTAACCTCATCCTCGCTCCCCTGTTCCCACGTGGGGAGAGAGGAGCGTGGCCGCCGAAACGTTGGCGTTCACCGCGACGGACACGACGGTGAGAACCACAATCGCGCAAACGGCTCGATGTACTTCGACGTCACCCCACCGACCAGTGGCTCCATCGTCCCCAATTCAGCATGTCGACAATTCGGCCACCACTGCACGGGTTCCTGCTGGTGGGACGTGCGTCGAGTTCCGTCTCTTCCACGTTCTTGGACACTCCACAAATCAGGCCACGTAGCAGTCCTGTTGTCCTCGTGGGGAACGCAGGTGCTGCAGCGTCTTCCCCAAGCAGTCGGTGCGGCCGTTCTGGATGACACGAAGATCGGCGAAGTTGCATAGCGGGAAACGGCTCGCCGATTCGACGGTGCCCTGTCGGATGTCGACGGAAGATGTAACACCGCCGGGTGACCGCCGTCACTGTTGGGGAGACATCAATTCAACTACCCGGTCCCGCCGAGCGCACAGAATTCATTTTCTGATCGCGTTTCGATTACGTTGCGCCATGGATCAAACGGTACGTTGTGATGTCGCTTGAAGGTGACTCAAAATTGGAGGATTGTTCGGCTGCGCGAAGCGGTAATCCCGCTACTTCGGGCGGTCCGATCGGGTCGGGAGGTAAGTTCACGTGGCGTCGTGGCACAGTTGTTTGGCGGCTCAACAGCGCGGGAACAGACGCCGCTCAATCTCGGTGATCGTGCCGACCCGTCACGAAGCGGAGAATGTACGCGAGCTGACTGCAAGGCTGTTCAAGAGCATGTCTGGGAATAACTCGGAGTGGGAACTGATGTTCGTCGACGACTCGGACGACGACACGCCGGATCGCATCGAGGACCTGAGTCGTGAATTCTCCTTTGTAAGACTCGTCCATCGCATCCCCGGAGACCGTCGAGGCGGTCTGGCCGGCGCAGTCGTCGAAGGACTTTCTGCCGCCAAAGGATCCACAATCGTAGTGATGGACGGTGACTTGCAGCACCCTCCAGAGGTTGTGCCGGTCCTCGCAAATTCCGTGCTCACTGGCGCCTGCTCCATCGCTGTCGGCTCCCGGTACGCGGGGACTGGCCGCTCAGCTGGCCTTTCCGGGCCCTACCGACGGACGGTTTCACAGCTCTCGCGCCTGGTCGTGCGGTGCGTATTCCCAGCGATATGGCGAGTGCGCGACCCACTGAGCGGGTTCTTTGCACTCGATCGGGACGTCATCGTCGACACGGCCCTGGCTCCCGAGGGCTTCAAGATCCTCCTGGAGGTGCTCATATGCGGACATTGGGACGAGGTCCGAGAAATTCCTTATGACTTTGCGGCGCGGTGGAGCGGAGGATCCAAGGCCGGATGGCGCGAGGGAAATCAGTTCCTCCGACAGGTCGTACGTCTCCGGTTGCCTGCTGGCGATCCCAAGCAACCGGTCCGACCGGTTCTCGACTCGACCTGCCGAATCACGGTGCCTGCCCAAACGGGCCGCACGACAGCCGGCCGTACTTCGGCCGGGGTCGGGGCCCAAGGTTAGGCTGCCCCGCCCTCGAAAGGGACAGGTTGACTCGCGTGGGCCGGACGACATTGGCGTCAGGCCCGGGCGGACTTCTTTCAGCCCAGGAAACGCCGACCAGGAAACTACGAAGCCAGGCCGACGAGTTCATCGGACATCTCGCCGTCGAGAGGGGGTCCATCGGCCGTTGGTTCGTCCAATCCGTGGACTGTCTTTTCCCAAAAGGATGGGGTCACCACCAGTTGCCACATCGCCTTTAGAGCCGCGACGGACATCATCACCCAATAGATCGGCACGAGCACGGCTGCGAACACCAGACCTTCTGACTTTGCGTGGCGCGCCGTGAGGACCGTCAGATACCACAACAGGAAGTTCCCAAAGACCCATAGGAACAGGCCCACGTAGTACACGGGAGCAGGGAAAATCTCCAACACGAACTGGGGGTGGGCGACGAACCACACGATGGTGAGGGCCCAGAAGAGCGGGTTCAACACGGCCAAAATCGGTGTGGCGCCCACGAAGCACCACACGTGACCGATGCCCTTGAGCCCAATCTCCTTCTTGAGTTGACGAGGGGCGCGTGCGTGGATCAGGAACGTCTGGAGATAGCCCTTGTACCACCTGGACCGCTGCTTGACCCAGTTGACAAAATCGCTGTTGGCTTCCTCCATCGTCGTCGATTCGAGGACCTTGATCAGGTAGTGCTCACGGAACAGACGTATCCCGAGGTCACAGTCCTCGGTGACGTTGTAGGGATCCCACGCACCATGGGCTCGGAGGCTGTCGCGGCGGAAGTGGTTCGAGGTCCCACCCAGCGGAATCGGTGCGTCCACCGACACGAGTCCCGGCAGGAACAACGAGAACCACATGGCGTACTCGACGGTAAACCACTTGGTGATGATGTTCTGCGTGGCGTTGCGGTACGACAGCTTCGCTTGAAAGCAAGCGACTTCGGGGCCGTATCGTGCCATCGCAACGGCCGCTCGTCGCAGTTGAAGGATGTCAGGCGTGTCTTCGACGTCGAAGACGGCGATGAGTTCGCCCTTGGCCAACGTGAGACCGAAGTTCAACGCCTTCGGCTTGGTCCGAGGCTCCGCCGGTGGGACGACGACCATTCGGAAACACGAGGGGGGATCGGCGGACTGCAACACCTCCAAGGTCTCGTGGTCGTCCTCCTCGACGAGGAGCAGCACCTCGAGGCGATCCTCGGGATAGTCCATCTCAGTCAGGTTGTCGATCAGCTTGAGGATGACCGCCGGTTCCTTGTACGCCGGAATGAGGACGGTGTAGAAGGGTAACGCCGAGTCTGGAACACCGAGGGCTTCCTCGTCGGTCACGACTTCGACCGAATCGTTCCTCATCGAGCGCAAGAACAGAAAGGCTCGGTAGAGAACCGCGATCAGGTAGGCCAAGGTGGCGACTGCGACGACGAGAACCACCGTCAGCTGGACGTCCAGCACCAGCCCTATGAGGAGGACGACGAGCATCCCGATCGACACCCGGAGCTGCCCCCGGGAGAGAAGACTCCGCGCCGATACCAAGGGGACCCGATCGGCGAGGCCAGAGGTACTGGCCTCGAGACGCAGCTCGGTCTCGACATCGTCCATCGGGACCGGCTTCATAAGCTGTCGATTTTAGTCCATGAGGCGTCCCG
>DATNLP010000396.1:0-13854 GCA_035602795.1 Acidimicrobiales bacterium
GGCGTGCGTGGGTTGGCAAGCTCAGTAAACGCGGCGTGGCCCGCGTTGGCAGACGACACCCGCCAATCGCCATCCAAGGCGTCGGACCTGAGTCGAAAAGCAGGGCGCCGCGCGCACAAGACCGCGAAGGCAGCGACTCGTAGGGCCATCGCCGCTGGTGGCGTAGCCCGACAAGCCAATGAGGCGGCCTCCAACATTGCCAAAAGCGGGCTCGTGCTCGCTTCGCCCTACGTTCGTCATGCAAACGAGGGTGCCCTCGATGCGGCCGAGGGAGCGCTCGACGTCGTCGCCCCCCATATCTCTGCCGGCTTTGAACGAGTCGGCGAGTTGTTGGAAGAGGCACGCGATGTCGCCGGCCCCTTCGTTTCCACCGGCATCGAACGGGCCGAAGAGTTGCTCGCCCGAGGGTCCGATCTTTTTTTCCCAAGCTGAAACGGCGGTTCTGCCAAGCCATCGAGGAAATCGCCCGATTCAACCAGGTCGTCACTCGAGACCGACATGCTGAGAACGTGTCCCGTGGGATTTGGGCAGCGCGCTCGTGAACTCCAGAAACATTCGGGTTGGATACCGCCGTCGGCGGGTATATGACTGAGTCCCACCCAAACGAGAGGACACTGTGTCAACGGTCGATAAAGCTAAGAACAAAGTCCAAGAAGCGAAGGGTCATGTCAAGGAGGCCGCCGGCAAGGCCACGGACGACCAGTCTCTGGAAGCTGAGGGCAAAGGCGACAAGGTCGCTGGCAACCTGAAGCAGGCCGGGGAAAAAGTGAAGGACGCTTTCAAGAAGTAAGCGTGCTGGAGCCGGCAGCCTTGCGTAAGTAAGGCTGCCGGCAGCTAATCGATAGGACTCCTTACATTCAACAACAGACACAACCCACCCCGTATTTTTTCAGACTCCGGCAGTTCCGCGCTGGGCGAAGGCCCCAAAATCTTGCCTATGCCCGCCACAAGTTTGCGTCTTTCTTCTAGCGAGGCGAATCGGCCGGTGAAGGGAAACGTGACCCATGTCAGCCACTTCCGCACCTCCACCTTGTCCAAGTTGTAGAGAGCGCCGGGTTGACGAGTACACCTACTACGGCTGTCCCGATAGCTCGTCCATTCATCCACATCGGCATTGGGCATGTGCAACGTGTGACTTCGAATTTGCGACCTACTCTGACTCATCAGCGCCACACGTCTACCACCCAATGGCGAAAGCCGCTCTGCAGTAATTCCAGGCATTTGCACACACGTCCGTAGACGGAACGAATTCAAAAGGCGAACCCTGAATCACACGATCATCGGTAGTCCGGCTATATCTCGATTCGCGATTCGAGCCCAGGGTCGGGTGGTGGTTCGTGGATAGTCGCCTCCCACACCCTGGCGGCCGTACGGATCGCCACAAGCCTTGCTACTCCCGCGCCTACGCCGGTGGCGATCGCCCAACTCAGAGCATCCACCCAAGAGGAGCGGCGATCAGCCGGCACTGGCGGCGGTGCCTCACCGTGCACGGCCTTCCACGCCGTCTCAAGAAATCGTTGAGTGGCTAGACCGGCCAAAGCTCCAGATCCCAACGTGATCAATCTCCAGCCGTATCTCTTGAACAACGCCACGCTCACAACCTACCCAAGCTTATTGTTCGGTGAACATACCTTGAGAAGAGTTGTTGCCCTTAGTCCGAGGTTACGTCTCAAGCGCGCGCGGACCACGTCGAAAACCTGACGTTTGGCGCCCGGGCGCCACACTGGGCCATGGATGTCTTGCGCCAACGTCCTGGTCACCGAAGGCGAGTCGGTCCGCGTGATCGATGCAACCTCGGGCAGCAGCGGCGGCGCACGCCAGCATTCGAGCAATTCGGTGTGCCATCTGTGGGAAATCGTTGTGGCCATTGACACCTGTCCTATCCAGAGTGTGACTGAGCCCAATCGGGGTATCCCTTGGTTGTGGACCCAGATCACACCGAGACACTCGAGCGAGAGCTGAAATTCGAAGCACCAATGGGCCGTGCGCTACCGGATCTGCGTGACCTCGTAGGCAGGACTGAGCGCCTACCAGAGCGACGCCTTCAAACGGCCTACTTCGACACTCCGGGCCAAGGTCTATGGGAGCGAGGCCTCACCCTGCGGCATCGGCAGTTAGAGGACGAGGAAGGCGGTACGTGGACGCTGAAGCTACCGAGTTCCACATCGGTTGGGCCCCTGACCAGGATGGAGGTCTCGTGGCCAGGCGCCCGTGACCACGTTCCGAAGGCCGCAACGGACCTTCTACGTGGAATTGTGAGGCAATCACACCTTCGGCAACTGGTGGAACTGGTGACAGTCCGCCAACGTTTGGCCATCCACGACGAGCGAGACGAACTATTCGCGGAGATCGATGATGACCTGGTCTTCGTGGTGGGCGGCCCAAGGGACGGTTTCCAGTTCCGGCAGGTCGAATTGGAGTTTCAGAACGACAGAGACAGGAATGGTGACATTGAGTCCCGGCTGGACGACGCTGGCTTCCGCGTTGAGCCGGTTCCAAAGTTCGCCAAAGCACTGGGGCTCTCCGAACCGATCGATGAGCTGCCTCGAGCATCGCGCCGAGCGCCCCTTGCCATCGTCGTCCAGCTGGCCCTTCGGGCTGGCTTCGCCCGTCTCATCGACCACGATTGGCGCCTCCGCCTCTCCATGCCGAATCCCAGTCCGCACGATGTGCATCAGGCACGCGTCGCGACTCGTCGATTGCGGTCCGACGTCAAGACGTTTCGAAGGGTGCTTGACCCTGTTTGGGTTCGACACGTACGGGCGGACCTGAAGTGGCTGGGATCCGAGCTCGGGGCCGTGCGTGATGTCGATGTCCTAACAGGTCAGCTGAAGGACGCGCCGGCGCCGTTGCTTGACAGGTTGGAATCGCAGCGGCAGGCAGCGGTGGTAGCTCTTGACGATATGCTCTCGCAGGACCGGTACCTCAAGCTGCTCGACCGCCTCAACGCAGCCGCCCAGAGGCCACCATTCCTCTCAGGTGAGAACATCTCCCCTCAGATGGAGGCTGACACTGCCCTAGCTGGCCTGATCGTTGACCCCTGGCGCGCGCTGCGGCGACAGGTCCACAAAGCCGGGCCCGAACCCACGGATCGTCAGCTGCATCGCATTCGCATCAACGCAAAGCAGCTGCGTTACGCCGCGGAGACCGCTTCACCAGTGCTCGGCCGGCCTGCAACTCGGACCGCGAAGGCCACGGAGCAACTGCAAACTGTCCTTGGCGCGCATCACGATGCGGTCACGGCCGAAGTTTGGCTTGAGTCCCAATCCGGGATCGGAAACGCCCCTCAACATTCAACGCTCCCCGCTCCTACGGCATTCGAGGCTGGACGTCTTGCCACCGAACAACGCGAACGACAGAACGAGCTACGGCGGCGGTGGCCTCAGAAGTGGAAGAAGGTGCAGAAATCGATGAGGGCTCTGGGTGTGTGATTGCTCCCCACGGCTGGACGGCAGTGTCTGGCTGATCAGAGATCTTGCCGACTAGAAATATCGTCGAACTGCCGAGCCCCATAAAGAAACCCCTCACGCTTCATACGCGAAGCGCCGCTTGGCCGCGCGGTACCTGACAACATCGCCGCCCGTCCACCCCGTTTCCTCCATGAAGTTGTAGAACACGGCGACGCGGCCATCGTCATTTCAGCCATCCAAGTTGGCCACGCCCGAGTCCTCCGTGTGGTTACGAAGGGATCCAGCCGATTGAGGGCGTCGACGTCCTGGTCGATCTCGGCTGCGACTACGGACCGGGCTACGCGATCAAGCCGGCGAGCCCGGCAGAGGACCTCGACTTCGGGATGCAACGAGCGAACGGGGTACAGCGCGCAACGGCCGGCTTCTCCTCGTCGAGCGGCCCGGCAGGACGACGTCATGTCCATAAGAATCATCTGCTGCACGAGCAGAACCAGTTTGGTGGCTTACGCCATTGGTGCGACGCGGCGGATGGCCGGACTGGAAGAGCTGCCCGACTCGGGTGGTAGAGAGGCCGCTCCACGCCGCGACTTCGTGGTACTCCCAGCCCGCGTCGACGGCATCTACGATCAGCGCGTTTCGCTCGTTCAGACCGGTCAAGATGGCCGACCGGTGCTCCTCGATCCGACGTCGGAGGACGGCAAGTCGGATCGGGTAACCAGCAAGTCCCCCGCTCACGCTGCGAGTCCGTTCGACTCGGTACCGCGGCGCATGAAGTCCGCCCACATAGGTCCGAGGCCTGCCAGAGCATGCCGCAGGCGGTTTCGCTCTGCTTCCGGTGTCTCGAACTTCTGCGGCCCGGTCTCGAATCCCATGCTTAAGCTCAGTCGAATCAGGGCATGGTCGTAATCCAAGGCGCGAGCCAGCAGAGGCACCGCCAATCCCTCATTCTTGTCCCGGGGCGGGGTAGCTCCTCCGCTCGCCAAGCATTCGAGCATGGTCAGATTGATCCGCTTGGCGACGTCGTTGTCCACCATCGCACGGCCAAGCGTCTCGGTGTAAGTGCTCATGGCACCAGTCAACCAAAGAAGCCGCCAATAATCATGGTGCAAATGCACCCTTGTGAGCTATCTGTACGTCATCGGCCGTGCCGTCACCACATGCCCTTCCACCATCGGCAACCCGACCGCACCCGGTCGGCCCCCGAATCGGTGACGAGCCCCTGCCTCCTCCACACGGCCGAGAGCAGCTCCGGCTTACGCGGTCGGGCCGATGTTGCGGACCAGGATCCCCTCTTGGATGGCCGTGGCAACCGCTTCCAGTTTCGAATGGGCGTCAAGCTTCAAGAAGATGCTCTGGACGTGGTTGCGCACCGTGTAAATGCTCAGATACAGCTCCTCTGCGATGCTCTTGCTGCTCAGGCCCACCGCCATGAGGTTCAGCACCTGAATCTCTCGCGGTCGCAGGTCCTGACCCAGGCCGCGCCGGGTCGGCTCCAGGCTGTCCAGGATCTCCCGGAGCTCAGCGAACTTGGGGGGAACCTCTCCGTTGTGCGCAGCCACAATCGCCTCAACGAGCTCCTCGACGGTGTCGGTCTTGTGCACGAACGCGCTGCAGCCAGCGGCAACGGAACGTCTCATCGCCTGGCGGTCGGCGTGGGCCGTGAGCATGACGACCCTCACGTCCGGGTAGAGCGCCTTGATCATTCTGGTCGCCTTGGCGCCGTCGCCGTCCGGCAGCTCGAAGTCCATCATGACGATGTCTGGCAGATAGCCGGCCACCGCCTCCAACCCCTCGGCCACGCTCTGAGCGCTCCCGATCACACGGATCTTCTCGTGGGCCGACAGGAGGCGCGCCAACGACGCGATAAAGATCTCATGGTCGTCGACGAGGAGGACCCGGATACGGGGTTCTTTCTCGTCGTCGGGAAATTGCTGCCTCAGCTCGAGGATTGGCTCCAGGTCAGCCAGGAACGCGTCAAGGACGAGCGGGTCGAAGTGAAGACCCCGCTGTTCGCGCATCATGGCCACCGCCGTCTCGACCTCGAATGGCGACTTGTAGACACGTTGGCTGGTCAGGGCATCGAAGACGTCAGCAATCGCCACGATGCGAGCCTCCAGTGGGATCTCCTGCTCGCTGAGCCCCTGCGGGTAGCCGGTGCCATCCCATCGCTCGTGATGACCGAGGGCGATGTTGGCCGCCGTGTTCAGAACCGGCGACTCCGAACCATGGAGTAACTGGTAGCCGATCGTCGTATGTCGCTGCATCAGGGCTCGCTCGTCCTGCGCCAGCGCTGCCGGCTTGAGCAACACGGTGTCGGGCACGCCGATCTTGCCGACATCATGCAGGGTGGCGGACAGCCTGAACTCGTCGAAGGTGAGCTGGGTGTACGCGACTCGACCGGCCAGGTACGCAGCGGAACGACTCATGCGCTCGATGTGCTGTGCCGTCTCCTCGTCCCGAGACGAGATGGCCCGCGACAAGAGTTCGATCGTCTCGGCCGAGCTGTCACCGCCCGAGGCCTCCTCCCCTTCCAACGTGCGCAACACGGTCGAGAGCGCCAGCGACTTAGCCACCTCACGGCCGGTGGTCCGGTTCGTCGAGTCGCGAGCCCGCTCCAGCTCTCGGCGACGCAGCGCGCCAGAGAGCGTGATGAGCAGCTGGTTGAGCGAGAGTGGCTTTATAAGGTAGGCGTCAGCACCGAGCTCGAAGGCTGTCTGCGCGATGGCAGGTTCATCGCTGCCCGTCGTCATGATCACTGCCACGTCTGGGTGGTCGTCGGCCAACTTCCGGACCAGCTCAAGCCCGGACTGACCGGGTAGCTCGATGTCACAGAGCACGGCCGCGTACCTGGAGGACCCGGCCAGGAGATCGAAGGCCTCTTGGCAGTTGGTGGCCTCGTCGCAGGAATATCCGTGCACGACAAGCAGGCGGACCAAGGGGATCCGGGCCAGATCTTCGTCCTCGACGACGAGGAGCCGGGTGCGGTCACCAATCCCCTCGTCCATCGACTCAATCCCGGTCCAGGGCCTGTGCAATGCCGCCCGGCTGTTCATCAGCGTGATTGAAATCCGAAGCGTCCACGCAGACAAACGAATCCGGCGACAAATCGACGATCGCCGTCGCGACGTCCATCGAACTGGCTGGATGACCCTCCGCGTCCCCCGCCACCCACCCGCCATCGCTCATTGCAACCACGCTTCATGTTTCTGGATAGCTTAAGGTTAAACTCGTTCGAGGCCGTTGACTAGGGCCTTCGTGCCTCGCGAAGGGCGTTTGCCCCAATCCACTTGACCGTCTCATCGGACAGATGAGGCGGTATTGAGTCAGACAGCGAGGCGAACCGTTCGGACAGTCCTGTCAAGGTTGAGGTCGCGTTCGTAGGTTCGCTAGGCCCAAGGCGGTGGGCGCAATTCGGTTCGAGACGGGCGGTCCACCTCGGCGAGGTCGGTGCGCACGGGGACGATCGCTCGGACAACCGGAATGGTCAAAATGGGAGGTGATGCGCAGACCGGGAGTCTGGTCAGGGACGCCGGACTTGGAGGCGCAAAATGATGTGGAGATGGCTACTGAGACCATCCACTTCGTCCGAGATGGAAAGGGGGTGACCTGGGACCGCTGGACACAAGTTCTCGCGGTCACGCAGGCGTCGGCCCTCGCTCGGACCGGACATCGGTGGATCGAGGCTAGGCGGGTGGAAGTTCCTTTAGAAATGGCCCAAGAATGCCGATCTTCCAAAGGTGACCCTGGCGTACGATGCGTTGGGATCAATCAAGCCCAAAGTAAACGCGCTGGAATCTCGGGCATTCCTTTCTGGTTTGGTTGCATCATCGCAAGATCCCATTATTGGCAAGACGCTCGACGGCACGATCGTTCTCTGGAATCAAGCGGCCGAAGACCTCTTCGGATACACGAATTTCGAAATATTGGGGCGCAGCATCGCCGTCCTCATTCCTCCCGATCGAGTCGAAGAACTCTCTTACCTCCTCGATCGGGTTCAGGCCGGGGAGATCGTGCGAAATTTCCAGACCAAGCGGGTCCGGAAGGACGGGACCACTGTGGATGTCGCGATCACCGTCTCGCCGGTTGCCGGTTCTGATGGCATGGTGCTCGGTGGATCCACCATTACCCACGATCTCACCGAGTACAACGAGCAGTTGATTGAGCTCCGTGAGGCGCACCGGAGTGCTGACGAAGCGATCAGCACACTGGCGACCCTGCAGGCGCGAGCTCCGATCGGAATCGGCTTTGTGGACACTGAACTCCGCCTGACCCACCTCAACGAGATGCTCGCCGATTTGAGTGGATCAACTACGAAAGAGTTGCTCGGCAGGCACGTGGCCGACCTCGTGCCGGAGCTCTGGACTGAGGTTGAACCGATCTACCGACGAGTTCTCGACAACGGAGAGTCCATCCGCAACATCGAGGTCACCGGGGAGATTGCCGCCGACCCAGGACACCGGCGCCACTGGCTTGCGAGTTACTACCCTGTGCATCTTAAGGCCGAGATCATCGGCGTCGGCATCGTCGTGATTGATGTCACAGAGCAACGCCAAGCCGAAGAGTTCCGTTCGATCGCCATGAGCCAAATGGCGGAAGGGCTCTTTACTGTGGATGCCGAGGGCTGCTTGACTTCCATGAATCAGTCTGCCGTCCAGATGCTCGGCTGGAGCGAAGAGGAGCTGCACGGCAAAGTCATGGGCCGCTTCGTCTTGGCGGACAATCAGGATAACCCGTCTCTCGCTGAGGGAAACGCCGAGCTCCTAAAGGTTCGGGCCCAGGGCAAACACGTTCTGCTTGACGATCATGTTTACCGCTGCAAGAACGGTTCCCTCCTTCCGGTAGCCATTTCTGCCTCACCCATCTTCATCGGAGGAACGGTCGAAGGTGCGGTGATCGTCTTTCGGGACATTTCTCACGAGAAATCGGAGGGCCTTAGGATTTCTCGCGAGTTAGCTGCTCTTTCGTGGGTAGGGCGAATTCGTGAAGCCCTCGACGAAGGCAGATTCGTCTTGTTCTCGCAGCCGATCGTTCCCTTAGCCGGAGGTCAACCCTCCGAGGAACTGTTACTCCGCATGGTGGGACGAAACGGTGAATACATTGCGCCCGGTGCCTTTATGCATGTCGCAGAGAAATACGGCTTGATCACGGAGATCGATCAGTGGGTGATAAGGCAGGCGTTCGCCCGAGCAGCGGAAGGGCACCATGTGGGGATCAATGTATCTGCAGAGTCCATCACCACGCTCGATCTTGTCGAATTGATCCAACACGAAATCCAACAAACAGGCGCCAACACTTCCAATGTCGTGTTCGAGATCACGGAGACAGCTCTTATGCGCGACATAAGCAAAGGTGAGGCCTTCGCTCGGGGCGTCGTCGATTTGGGTTGTTCCGTCTCGTTGGATGACTTTGGGACCGGGTTTGGCAGCTTTACGTATCTCAAGAAGCTGCCCATCTCCTTTCTGAAGATCGATATTGAATTTGTGCGAGATCTTGCAACGAGTTCAGCAAACCAGCATGTCGTCAAAGCGATCGTCACCCTCGCGCACGGATTTGGCTGTCAGACGATTGCGGAAGGCGTCGAAGACGAAGAAACCCTGAATCTCCTTCGAGATTACGGTGTCAATTTCGCGCAAGGCTTCTACGTCGGCCGCCCCGCGCCTTGTGCCGGCGGCGATTGTCACAACCGCACTTAGGATCCCATATACAGCTCCACCATCACGATGGTGACGGGAGATGCGGCGGGTGATCCCTTTGATCGTCTCCGTGATTCGACCCGCCTCATTCGAGAACTCCGAGCTCCCCGACGCGATCGGGGTCAAACGCTCTGACACGCTGGGGATCAGGCCTAACAGTCCAATCAAGCTCCCGCGCCGGTTAGATCACCGGCAACGCGTCTGATTCTGGCGCGCCGTTGGTCATGTTCGAGGCGACCCTCGGCTCGGCAGCATCGGGCGCGCTGAATATTTCCGCCCGGTCTCGACCTGCTCTCTTCGCTGCGTACAGTGCCCGGTCGGCCGCCCGCTCAAGGGATTGCCCATCGAGGGCGTGCTCTGGAAGAACGGCGATTCCCACGCTCAGGCTGATGCGTCGATCGACCACGGGGACACGAATAGCCGAGATGGAGGCTCTGAGCCGAACGGCTGCCTCTTTGGCACCTTCCAGGCCTGTGGCTGGCAGAAGAATGAGGAACTCTTCCCCTCCATATCGACCAGCGAAGTCGCCGGCGCGAAGAGAGTGGGAGAGCGCGGCGCCGACGGCGGCGAGGACGTCGTCACCTCTGCCGTGTCCAAACCGGTCGTTTATCTCCTTGAAATGATCTAAGTCACACATCAACGCGGCGAGTGGGGTTAAGGCTCTGGACGCCTGGGCAACCATGCGCTTTAGCGTGTCGTCGAGCGCCCGACGATTGGGGAGGCCGGTGAGGCTGTCGGTGGCGGCTCGCACCTCCGCGATAGCAAGGGTGCGAAGATTCCCGAGAATAGGCGCCGATTGAAGGACGGCTTCGCGAATGGAGCGAGCTCCATTGCCTGCCAGGTCTGCCTCGTGCTCAACCAGTACCGAGCCGATCACCTCCCCGCCTACCAACAGCGGAGTGCACATCGTCTGGGCGGAGCTTGTCGAGCAAACAGTGCACGACAAGAGGGGATCAGCCCCCAAGACGCCGGTATGAGGTCGCGCCAGTCGCACCGCCAGGCAGCTTCGAGGTTCTGCTCCCTCAAGGGAGCAGGGTAGCGGCGAGTCTTCCGAGATGGCGGTGACCGCCTCGAGTCGGTCTGCGCTGTTGTTGCGGTTTAGGACCGTAACTGTGCATGCCGGCACGGCGCGCTCCAGGTAGCGCTTGAGAAGGTCGTGCGCCTCCTGCTCGTTCTCCGTCAACGGCATCGCATCGTTGAACTCGATCTTCGCCCGTTCGTAGTCGTCATCGGACCGTCGGCGCTGCGCCAGCTCATCCAAGGTGATTCCCAGCTGGTCGAGCTCGTCGGAGCCGCGGGGCATGAGGCGCTGAGTGAAATCGCCCTCTGTGACCGTTGTCGCGAAGGCTGAGTAGGCAAGCGTTCTGGTCAACACGGAGCGAACCAGCCACATGACCATCCCTCCTGCGGTGACGAGCCCGAGAACCAGCACGAGCAGCATCAGCTGAAGACTCGACTGATAGCTGGCCAGCGCCTCCTGGTAGGACGCACCGGCTTCGCTAGCTTCGACGTGCACAATCGACTTGGCCGCTGCAGTCATCGGATCGAAGATTGCCTCGACCCGGGCGACCTCGCTCGCCACCGCCGCCGGACTGTCTCCGGCCAGTCCCCCGTTGGCGCGAAGCTTCTGCAGCGTCGTCCATCCGTTCTCGATCACCGCCATCGATGCCAATTCGGATCTACTGCCGGCGCTGTTGACTCGGACTGTCGCGATTCCGGCATCTACGTCCGAGGTGATTCCTGTGGAGAACTCGGCCAAAACCAGCGCCGCGGCGGCCGGATGGGGGTTGTCCAGCAGCAATTCAAGAGTCGCCGCGTGCGCATCGCCGAGACGGATACCTAGGTCAGAGGCCGATTCCGAGTTGAGCTGATTATCATAAAGGCTCCTGACCGAAGCGCGTTGGGCCTGGAGGCCGTCAAACCCCGCCCAGGCCACCGCGACCAGCGCCGGTATCAGAAGCACCAATATGAGCGCGAAACGTCGCCTTATGTTGAGGGAGCGTTTGCCCACGAAGAGCCTTCCCCGGCTAGACCAAGGGACACGCTCCGCTGCGTCGTCGTGAGAGGTTTGATTGGGACTGCCCGCCGTGAAGAACCTTCGGCCAGGTCGACGTGCCTTTCGCTCGGGCCAGCGAACCCGATTTCGTCTTGAACCTCTTCGGAGCTCGTTTGTAACGACATGGAATGAATCTTCCGTTGGACATGGAGCTCACGTCAGGCCACATCGACCGGGCACTGTGGACTCCGCCCGGTGTGTGAAGCGGACGCCCCCATTTTGGGGCTCTTGCGAAACAATCGGCATATCATGCCCCTACCTTGAGGCCCGACGGCTCTCACGACCGGTGGCGCGACGAGGTAGACCCGATTCACTCGACGTGTCCACTCACTTACCGCCAGATGGTCGCGGAACCGATGTCATCGGCACTCTCTGCTCCTGTAAGCGGCGACAACTACGCGGACTATCTTGCAGATTGCTCACGATCGATCTGAAGGTTTGGGGTATACCCATCAATTTCTTAGGCCACGGCTGGTTCAGGGCCGCAGTCAGGACGGCCGACAGTGACACAGCACAATGACTTACGAATCAGTCGAAAGAACTCGCGGCTGGACCAGGAGGAGTTGGTTTCGAGCTTAGGAGTGTTGAATGAAAAATGGCATCCACAGCGCCTGCGGTTCATTTCTTCCGTTCCTCGAAATGGAACCCATCAACGGTTTCGCTTTTGCTGCATCGCTATCAAACCCACTGGTCGCGGTGCAGCAAAAGCGGAATCGTTAGCGCAGTCAGAGTTTCACCTTTTCAATATTGAATGAGAACACCCCTTTACTCACTCTGACAGCCGATTTACACCCGGCCATCCAAATAAAGCACCAATGGCGATTTCGCTCTGCGGAATCGCCACCAAACCCTCAGGTCGCCAGTCGATGTCGAAGACTCCCATTAGCCGGTTGTCAACGCCTCAATAGCTTGTAGCCCTGCACGGTCGGCTCGGGTCGCGCCTGCGGGCCGGGCGATCGTGATCCAGGGTGGCGAGCCAAATCCGACAGACTTTCCGACCTGGCACTTGTCGACTTCGCCAATTTCTAGCTGGAGGCCCTATTCGGCATAGTGCAGCCTGTTCAGGTAATCGGCAAAGCTGCCGATGTAGTAGAGGAGAACGCGACCCATGGGAACCCGCCCAGCTTCGCTGAGGCTCAGGGAGACCCATGGCACGGACAATGCTTTTGGCCGCAGTCGGGCCTGGCCGGTCGCCGCAATATCCGCCTAGAGCTGGTGAACTCTCAATCCGGAATGGCGCAGGACTCCCCTTCACCTCGATTGGTCCAGGTATGGGGACATCGGAACCCTTGAGCGCGTGACCCCTCACATCCGTACGAGCGACTCCCACGCGCTGACTACAGGACATAAAACTACGCAAGGCAGTTCCGTACCCAAGCTATGCCCAAGGTGTCGAGAGCGTAGGATCGACGAATATACGTACTATGGCTGTCCCGATAGCTCCTCCCTCCACGCACATCGGCATTGGGTATGCCTCATGTGTGAATTTGAATTCGCGACCTATTCCGACTCCTGAACTCCAACGTGTGCTGCTCGACCGCTTCGGGAAACGGAGCGTGATCGCCCTACAGCAGACGGAGGTGCTCGCCGATCACTGGGTGCGGCATGAGCTGTTGAGACCCCGACGGCTAGCTCTTACCGCGCGCCAGGGGTCTTACACCCGCAATTCCCACCACCATGAAGTGGTGCAGCATGTCGAATGGCAAGGACCGTTTCCTGGTGCCGGCTGTTATCCGCATTTGAGGTCGTCGCCTGAGTGAAAGCAAGCGCGACATGTCCGCTGCTCTGGAAATCCTCTATCACTTGGTTCGCTGGCAAGCTCCCCGGCCTGTCATCGCCGGGTCCGCTCGAACAGATCACGCGAGCCGCAAATGATGGCGTCGGGAGAGCAAGACTAAGGCGCCGGCCGCCAGTAAGAGCATGAGGACGATCAACCCGACGAGCATCAGCGAGACGAAGATTGAGCGCTGCCCGCCCGCCGGAATTCTTGCAGGATAGATGATCGTGGTTACCGAGCTTTGCTGCGTGCCGCCACTCGAAAGAGTCAGGTCTGCTCGCCACGGACCACGCGGAATCTGACTATCGAGTTCAACATAACCGATCGCCGAGTGGTGCGGAGCGAGTAAAGCTCCGAGCGTGAACGGAAATGGGCCAGCTGAAAGACCGCCCGGACCGTCAGAGAGAGTCAGCGCTCCGGTGATATCAAGGGCACCCTGGCCCACGTTATGGACGTTCGCGGCAACCAGTGGATCCCCATTTGCCGAGCGACCGGCTACGAGCGGGCTAACGGTAAACTTCGCGGCTGGCGAGCCGCCTTTCCCTACTGAGACGTACATCCGGACCCCGACCCTGTTAACGAGCCGAACTCCGCTCTGCGTCGGTGATGGCGCGGAAACCTGTGCCCAGACGACGGCATAGCGCTCACCGGATGAAGCTCCCGTGGGAAGCTTGATCGTCACGGCATCAACGACTGTCGCACCTGGCGCCAAGTGCACAACGGACTGTGCAACTGTCGTCCAGCTGGACAGGGGATCCCCGGTGCGGCCGGGTGCGAACGAGAACTTGCCTTCGACGATGCTGGCCGCGGCTGGGAAGACGGCGACGTCGGCTGTCGCATCGGTGGTGTTGCTGACCTCGATCTGACGAGTGACGCGGCTCCCCGGGGCCAGTCGCTCGACGACGTACGAGAAGGTAA
>DATNLP010000402.1:0-3670 GCA_035602795.1 Acidimicrobiales bacterium
CGATGTGATGCGGGCTGGCATCTTCACCGCCATTCTGGTGTCCTCGAGCTTCACCATGCAGAAGGCGGTGTTCGAGGTCGAGTGGCGCCGGCGGAAATCGGCCCGCCGCTGGATCGTCTTCACGATCATCCTCGGCACGGCCTTCCTGGGCAACCAGGCCTACGAGTGGCTGTTCAGCCCTACCCGCTGGTACACGAACTCCTACGGTTCGCTCTTCTACATCATGTCCGGCCTGCACGGACTGCACGTCTTCATCGGCTTGGTCGCCATGACGTTCCTTCTCGGGCGCATGCGCGGCGACAAGGGCGGTGACCCGGGCGAGCTGTCCGCCGTGCAGGGCGTCTCCTACTACTGGCACTTCGTCGACATCGTCTGGGTCGGCCTCTACAGTTGCCTGTTCCTCCTGAAGTAGGTGTGAGAGGCGTGCGCGCACCACACCCGAGGACGTTCCGCACTCAGATCCTCCTTCCGGCCGGCCTGCTGGCGGTGGCCGCGCTGGCTTCGTTCGCCATGTTCCTGCCCGGCGCCGACGCGGGTGCCAGCGGGCACGCCGATGCCACCAAGGTCTCCACCACGGCCAAGGCGATCCTCAAGCAGTGCGGTCCGCTCAACACCAGGGGCGTCAGTCCGACGCCGAATTCGGGCAATCCGCTCACGAGCACCAATCGCATTTGTGTCAACGGACACCTGGTCTCGTACGGCAACAGCGCCATCACCTACGCCAATCCGCCGCGCTCGTACATCGCGGCGGGCCAGCAACTCTTCGCGCAGACGTGTTCGAGCTGTCACGGCAACGACGCCAACGGCGTCGGGCCAGAGGGGCAGGCCACCATCGGGCCCAACCTGCAGGGCGTGGGCGCGGCAACGGTCGACTTCTGGGTGAGTTCGGGCCGCATGCCGGCCGCCGACGTGAAGGCGGTGGAGGCCGAGCGCCGGCCCACCCGCCTGACGCCCAAGGACGCGCTGGAGCTGGCGGCGTGGGTGAACTCGCTCGACCCGGCCGTGCCCGCCGTGCCCTACCCGCACCTGCAGGGCGCCAACCAGTCGATCGGGCAGTCGCTCTTCTCGCTCAACTGCGCCGCCT
The DNA here is from genome assembly GCA_035602795.1 of Acidimicrobiales bacterium. Lineage (GTDB taxonomy): Bacteria > Actinomycetota > Acidimicrobiia > Acidimicrobiales > RAAP-2 > Bog-473. The sequence continues at coordinate 1,085 of DATNLP010000402.1, forward strand.
GCCACACCATCACCGGTGCCGGTGACGCGCTGGCCTACGGCACGAACGCCCCGACCCTGCAGAACCGCAGCGTCACCACCCAGCAGATGGTCGAGGCCATCCGGACGGGCCCAGCCAACATGCCCCGCTTCTCGGGGAACCTGTCCGACGCCCAGGTCCGCGACATCGTGTCCTACGTCAGCGGCCGCCTGCAGCACCCGAGCAACCCGGGCGGCTTCGGACTGGGTGGCGTCGGCCCGGTGGCCGAGGGTTTCGTCGCCCTGCTGATCGGCGTCGGCGGGCTCGCCCTCATCTGCTTCTGGATCGGAGAGCGCTCGTGAGCCAGACCGACCACCAGCCCTCGCGCACCCGGGTGCCGATGCCGGTGGCGGCCCTGAGTGACCCGCACATGGGCGACGCCGCCAAGCACCCCGCGCGCGTCGAGGGGATCGTCGCCGCCATCTTCGTGCTGTCCATGATCTTCTTCGGCGTGGCCGGGGCGGCCTACTGGCAGAACTGGAACGACTGGACGTTCGGCGGCGCATTGGGCGCCGGCATGTTCCTGCTCGGCTTCGGGCTGACCGCCTGGGGCAAGTACCTCATGCCCCAGGGGCCCTTCGTCGAGGAGCGGCACCCCCTGGCCTCCAGCCCCGAGGAGCGCGACTCGATGTCGGCCGCGCTGGTCGAGCGCTCGGCCGTCGTGGTCAAGCGTCGCAAGCTGCTGGGCGGCCTCTTCGCGCTCGGCGCCGGCCTCTTCGGCATTGTGGCGGCCTTCCCGCTGCTGCGCTCGCTCGGCCCGTTGCCCAAGGACACCTTCGACGTCACGGATTGGCGCGACGGGTCGGTCCTGGTCGACTCGAGCGGGCGCCCCGTCACCCGGGAGACCCTCGTGGTCGGCGGCATCATGACCGTCTACCCGCGCAGCCAGCTCCGCTACGACGACGGCCAGCCCTACTTCACCGACGACGGGCAGGCCATCGACCAGACCGTGCTCATCCGCCTGTCGGACGAGCCCTTCACCACCGTGCCCGGGCGCGAGGACTGGACCCCCGATGGCTATGTGGCCTACTCCAAGGTGTGCACCCACCTGGGCTGCCCGGTGGGCCTCTACGAGCAGGAGCTCGAGCTGCTCGTGTGCCCGTGCCACCAGTCGATGTTCAACGTGCGCAACGGCGCCGTGCCCCAGTTCGGACCGGCGCCGCGCCCGCTGCCGCAGATGCAGTTGGGCTACAACGATGACGGCCATCTGATCTCCATGGCGCCCTATGATCAGCCGGTCGGACCCGGCTTCTGGGAGCGGACCACATGAGCGCCTCCGCCGCGAAGACCAAGCGCAGCGCCAAGCAGGAGATGGGGCCCTACGGGCACGTCGGCAAGGTCGTCGGCGAGCTCGACGACCGCCTCGGCGTGGCCAAGGGCGGGCGGGTCTTCCTCGACAAGATCTTCCCGGACCACTGGTCGTTCATGCTGGGCGAGATCGCGCTGTACTCCTTCGTCGTCCTCATCGTCACCGGCATCTTCCTGTCGCTGTACTACATCCCGTCGGCCACGCAGGTCGTCTACCACGGCAGCTACGTCCCGCTGCAGGGCCAGCGGGTCTCGGAGGCCTACGCCTCGTCGGTGAACATCTCCTTCGCGGTGCGGGGCGGTCTGCTGATCCGCCAGATGCACCACTGGGCGGCCGACATCTTCATCGGTTCGATCATCGTGCACATGGGGCGCATCTTCTTCACCGGCGCCTTCCGCAAGCCGCGCGAGCTGAACTGGACCATCGGCATCCTGATGCTCGTCCTGGCCGTGCTCGAGGGGTTCATCGGCTACTCGCTGCCGGACGACCTCATCTCGGGCACGGGCCTGCGCATCGGCTACTCCATCGCCGAGTCACAGCCGCTGATCGGCAGCTACATGGTGTCGTTCCTGTGGGGTGGTCCGTTCCCGGGGAACGGGTCGATTTTCCCGAGGTTCTTCATCATCCACGTTCTGATCATCCCGTTGGCCATCCTTGGCCTGCTCGCGGCGCACCTGGGCCTGCTGGTGCGCCAGAAGCACACCCAGTTCCCCGGCGAGGGCCGCACCGAGCACAACGTGGTCGGCTCGCCCATGTTCCCCACCTTCATGGCCAAGACCACGGGCTTCCTCTTCATGGTCGCCGCGGCGTCGGCGCTGCTGGGGGCGTTCGTCCAGATCAACCCCATCTGGCAGTTCGGCTCCTACGACGCCTCGAAGATCTCCTATGCGGTGCAGCCCGACTGGTACATGGGCATGCTCGACGGGGCCCTGCGCATCTTTCCGTCGTGGGAGCTCACCGGCTTCGGCCATACCGTTCCGCTCGAGGTGTTCCTGCCGGCCGTCCTCTTCCCGGGTCTGCTGATTGGGTTCTGGCTCATGTATCCCGCCCTCGAACGCCGGTACACGAAGGACAACGAGCTGCACAACCTGCTCGATCGGCCGCGGGACCGGCCGAAGCGAACGGCGGGCGGCGTGGTCATGTTCGCCTTCATGTTCACGCTGTTCGCTGCGAGCTCCACCGACGTCCTGGCCAACTTCTTCCACGTGTCGCTCAACGCGGTGCTCTGGTTCTTCCGGATCGCCACCTTCGTCGTCCCG
>DATNLP010000410.1:0-2770 GCA_035602795.1 Acidimicrobiales bacterium
CCCGGTGCAGCGTGCCCTTGGCCATGGTCCGGCCGAACTCGAAGATGAGGCTCGAGCCCTGCTCGGCGCTGGCCAGCACGTCCTCCAGCGCGTCGGCGAAGAGCTCGACCTCCTCGTCGCCGGCGATCAGCGGGGGCAGCAGCTTGACCACGTTCATGTTGTCCGCCGCCACCTGGGTCAGGATGCGGTGCCGGTGGAACAGGGGCACCACCATCATTTGGGAGAACAGAGCCGGCCGGATCGCCTCGAGCATCTTGAACCGCCGGCGCAGGCCTGGCGTCGTGGGCTCCCCGAAGACCAGCCCGATCATCAGGCCCAGGCCGCGCACCTCGTGCAGGAACTCGTAGCGCTCGACCAGGGGCGCCAGGGCCTTGGTGAACGCCTTGCCGGTGCGCCGGACCCGGTCGAGGATGTCCTCGTCGTCGAAGGCCGCCAGTGTGGCCAGGCCGGCCACCATGGCCAGCTGATTGGTGCTGAAGGTGGAGGAGTGCACGACGGCCCGGTCCATGGAGCTGTAGACGCTGTCGGACACCGCCGCCGTGCTGAGCATGGCCCCGACGGGGACGTAGCCTCCCGACAGCGCCTTGGACACCGTGATGATGTCGGGCGCGATGCCGAACTGCTCGTGGCAGAAGAAGGTGCCCGAGCGCCCCATGCCCGCCTGTACCTCGTCGATGACCAAAAGGGCCTTGTGCCGGCGGCAGAGTTCCTGTGCCTCCGCCCAGAATCCCTCGGGTGCCAGGTTGACCCCCTTGCCCTGAATGGGCTCCGCGATGAACGCGGCCACGTCACCGCGGCGCAGCTCGCGGGCCAGGGCGGCGGCGTCGCCGAAGGGCACCATGTCGCAGCCGGGCAGCAGGGGCCCGAACCCGGTCCGGAATTCCTGGCCCCCGTTGAGGGCCAGGGCACCCGTGGTGAGCCCGTGGAAGGCGTGGTCGCAGTAGAGGATGCGCGACCGCTTGGTGTGGGCGCGGGCGAACTTGATGGCGCTCTCGACCGCCTCGGCGCCCGAGTTGGTGAAGAAGACCCGTTCGATCCCCTCGTGGGCGCGGGCCACCAGCTGCTCGGCCAGCACGCCGGGGAGCAGCGAGCAGTCCATCTGGACCAGGTTGGGCAGGTCGGCGTCGAGCGCCTGGTGCAGGGCGCCGACCACGGCCGGGTGGCTCCGACCCAGCGCGAAGACGCCGAACCCGGACAGGAAGTCGAGGTAGCGCTGGCCCTTGTCGTCGATGAGATAGCAGCCTTCGCCCTTGACGTAGAAGCGGTTGAACTCGAGCGTGCCCAGTACCCGCGGCAGCTGGGGGCTGATGTACTTGGCGTGGAGGCTGAAATTCTCGCCGTGGCGTTCGTCCAACACCTGCTTCAGGTCAAAGGGCATACGGTGCGCTCCGCTCCACGAGTCGTACGGGGCCACAGGTTAGTGGCGGGCCCGCGGCCACCGGCGCCGGCCCCCGGGCCCGGGTCGAGTGACCGTTGGGTCAGCACGACTCGGCGCCATCCGCGCGATGATCGCCCCCACGGCGCGCCGCCGGCGTGGCCGGGCCAAAGGGGATCCGGAGTGACCGCCAGCGCACCCAACATTTTGCTCGTCATGTCGGATCAGCACCGGGCCGACATGTTGGGGTGCGCCGGTGACGAGAGCATGCTGACCCCCTCGCTCGACGCGCTGGCCGCCGAGGGCGTGCGGTACTCGAGGGTCTCGTGCATGGGGCCGCTGTGCATGCCCTCGCGGGCGTCCTTCATGACGGAGCGCTACGTGCGCGACCACGGCGTCTACACCAACGCGGCGGAGGTGGCCGCGGACAGCCCCACCTACGCCTGGGCCCTGCGGGAGGCCGGCTACCACACCTCCCTGCTGGGCAAGGCCCATCTCTACCTGGACGAGAAGCTCACGGTGCCGCACATGGACGACATGGCCGGGCGGCTGGAGGCCCTCGGCTTTGCCGAGGTGTTCGAGACCGGTGACAAATTCGTGGGGAAGGTCCCGACCCGCTACACCGACTACCTGTCGGGTCGCGGCCTCTTCGAGGCCTACCGGGCTCACATCGCGGACCGCAGCTATCAGGGCGAGAACGAGGACGGCCAGAACGCCACCAAGTGCGTGCCCATGTGGGACTCGACGCCGATGCCGCTGCCGCTCGATGCGTACGTGGACACCTGGCACGGCATGGAGGCGGTGCGCTGGATCGAGTCGTACGACCGCGACCAGCCGTTCTTCTTGTTCGTGGGCTTCCCCGGCCCGCACGACCCCTGGGACGCCCCGGCCGAGGCCGTCGACCGCTACGGCGACGTCGAGATCTCCATGCCGCGCTCGACCAGGCGCCCCGTCATAGAGGGGACGGAGAACTATCGCCACCTGCTCAACGCGTTCCTCTGGCTCTCGGACACCGAGACCATGACCGACGACGCCATCCGCGGCATGCGCCGGTCCTATGCGGCCGACATCTCGGTCATCGACCATGCCGTGGGCCTGATGGTGGACGCCCTGGAGCGCACCGGCCGCCTGGACGACACGTGGATCCTCTACACGAGCGACCACGGCGAAATGGCGGGCAGCCACGGAATGATGTCCAAGTGCGTCCTCTACGAGCCGGCCGTGCGCGTCCCGCTCATCGTGCGCCCACCGGGCGGCTGCCCGCCCCGGGTGGTCGACTCGCTGGTCGAGCAACTCGACGTGCCGGCCACGGTGCGGGCCATCGCCGGTGCGCCCGGAGTGCCCGGCGCCGAGGGGCGCTCACTGCTGGAGGACGGGCGCGACGGGCCGCCGGCG
>DATNLP010000412.1:0-22787 GCA_035602795.1 Acidimicrobiales bacterium
GAGTCGAGCCAGTCGGAGTCGCACGGTGCGGCGCCGGCGATGGCGCTGGCCAGCCAGGCGTCTGTATCGCCGTGCACGAAGTCGGTGGCCACCCGGTTGGGGTCCGCCCATTGCCATGACGGATCCACCACGACGACGCGGGCCCCGGCCGACGCCGTCGAGGACACGTACTCGCCCACCGCCCGTGAAAGCCAAGGCGACCCGAGCAGCACGACGGTCTCGGGGAGGGGGGCGCCGGCCCGCACGATGGCGTCGGCGGCCGCGATGGTGCCGGGGGTACGGGAGCGCGAACGCGGATCGGCCAGGACGGGCCAGCGAAGCCGCTCACCCAGGGCGTGGACGAGCGCCGGGTCGGGCGGCGTCGGCGACTGGCCGCCCACGATGACCAGCCCTCGCCCTTCCAACCGCTCCCCCGGTGGCGCCTCCCGGGGGCGGGCGGCCATGTCGGCGGACCGTGGTGACGCGGCGCGCGCCGGCAGCTCGCCCGCCTCTCCGGTCAAAGGCTCGCGGAAGGCGAGGTTGAGGTGCACCGGCCCGGGCCCGTGGGGTCCCCGGGTCGACTCGGCGAACGCCCGGGCGGCCAGCGGCCGCCACGTGCGCTCCTGACCCTCGGTGGGCACCCCCGGCGAGACCGCCCACCGCGTCGCCGTCGTGAAGAGCCCCACCTGGTCGATCGTCTGTGGCGCGCCCGTCCCGTGGAGCTCCGGCGGCCGGTCGGCTGTGCAGACGATCAGCGGCACACAGGCATGGTGCGCCTCCACCACGGCGGGGTGAAGCTCGGCGGCGGCCGTCCCGCTCGTCACGCAGACCACGGTGGGCCGCCCCGACGCCTGGGCCAGCCCCAGCGCGAAGAACGCGGCGCTGCGCTCGTCCAGGCGCACGTGCGCCCGGAGCCGCTCGGCCAGCGGCAAGGCCAGAGGGGTGGACCGCGAGCCCGGACAGATGACGGTGTCGGTCACGCCCAGGTGAACCCACTCGTCCACCAGGGTGGCGCTGAACGTGGCCTGTACGCTCACCCGGCGTGCCACTCCATGTCGAGATGCGTGGCGACGGCCCGCCGCTGGTGCTGCTGCACGGCTTCACCCAGACGGGACGGCTCTGGGGCTCCTTCGGAGAAGGGCTGACTCGATCGCACACCGTCGTCGCGCTGGATCTTCCCGGCCACGCCGGATCCGACGCGGTGCGAGCCGATCTGCCGACGACGGCGGCCATGGTGGCCGACGCCGTCCGCCACGCCGTCGGGGACGCACGCTGCGACGTGCTCGGCTACTCGCTGGGGGCACGGGTGGCGCTGCACGTGCTGACCGGGACGGACCTGGCGCCGACGGTCGGCCATCTCGTCTGCGTCGGCGTCACCGCGGGCATCGAGGACCCGGCCGAGCGGGAGCGCCGCCGCGCTGCGGACGAGGCCGCGGCGGACGCGTTGGAGACGTCGGGCGACGTGGACCGCTTCCTGAACTCCTGGCTCGCCGGGCCGCTCTTCGAACGGTTGGGTGACGCCGCCGACCGGGCCGAGCGGCGCCGCAACAGCGCTCCAGGACTGGCCTCGAGCCTGCGCCTGTGCGGGACGGGGACCCAGGAACCGCTGTGGGGGAGACTGGGCCAGCTCCGCTGCCCCGTCCTGGCGCTCGCCGGCACCGACGACAGCCGGTTCTCCGCACACGCGTTGCGGGTGGCACGGCTCGCGCCTCGGGGCGTGGCGTCGCTGGTGCCCGGCGGAGGGCACGCCGCCCACCTGGCCCAGCCCGAGCACACGTGGCGGCTGGTGGAGCACTGGCTCTCTGCCGTCGATCCCGGCTGACATGGCTCAGATGAGCAGACCGATAGTGAGCAGAATGCCGGCCGCGATCTGCAGGCGGGCGGTCGCGCCGAGGAGGGGCAGGAGCGCCCGCCCTTCGCGGTCACCCAGGGCCAGGCGCAGCGGGTAGAACGCGAGGGGTAAGGCGGCCAGGCCAAGCAGCGCCCAGGCGGTGTAGTGGGCCAGGATGGCGATGCCGAGCGCGGTGGCCATGAGGGTGCCGCAGAAGAGCGTGCCGGCGCCGCGCCGCCCCAGCCGGGTCGCCAGCGTCCTCTTCCCCGCGTCGGTGTCGGTGGCGATGTCGCGCATGTTGTTCGCCTGGAGCAGGGCTGTGGCCAGGAGTCCCACGGGCACGCCCGCCCACAGCGCAAAGGCCCAGTTGAACGGGTACGAGTAGGGGCGGCCGCCGATCGAGTCGATGAAGGGCGCATGCTGCACGTAGGCCGAGCCGGCCGTGGCCACCAGCCCGAAGAACACGAACACGAAGAGCTCACCCAACCCCAGGTACCCGTACGGCCGAGGCCCTCCCGTGTAGGCCCAGCCCGCCAGGCCGCACACGAGGCCGAGCGGGATGAGCCACCACGTGACACGGGCGGCCAGAATCAGGCCGGCCAGACCGGCCACGCCGAAAGACGCCAGCGCGGCCATCTTGACCTGGCGCACCGTGGCGAGTCCGCCGGCCACCAGTCGCACCGGTCCGACCCGTACCTCGTCCGTCCCGCGTACGCCGTCGGCGTAGTCATTGACGAAATTGGTCCCGATCTGGATGGCCAGGGCGACCACGAGCGCCAGCAGCGCGTTGAGCCACGAGACCTCGCGCACGAAAATACCGCAAAGCGCGGCGTGGCAGGCGCTCGTCAAATGCGGCGTCGTGAGCACGTACCGCCCGCTCTGCTGGTAGCCGGCCGCGGTGCCGACGGCCACCGGGACGATCGCGGCCGGCAGCGTGCGCGGGCGCGCACCCGCGACCCATGTCTTGAACGGCGGGCTCACGGACGGCGCGGGAACCTGGGCAGGCCGGGTGCCGGGTGTGTGCGGATGACCACGGTGAGCACGGCGCCCTACGCTACTGGCCGGTGCCCGAGCTCGTTGCACTCGACCTCCCTGGTGGGAAGGGGTTTGTCGACGCCCTGCGCGCCATTTGGGACACCGGCGACGCCGCGGCACCACTCGATCCGCGGCTACCCGCCACCGCCCGGCGGGTCATGCTCGACGCGCTCCGGCCAACGCGCGTCGTCCGCTCCGACGGAGAGCAACACGCCCTGCCGGACGGCGTGCCCGTCGAGGAAGGCGATGCGCTCGTCGTGGCCACGTCCGGCACGTCTGGGCAACCGAAGGGCGTGGTGCTCACGCACGCCGCCGTCGAGGCGTCGGCACGGGCCACCTCGGCGCAACTCGCTGTGGACCGGACGCGACACACGTGGCTGGCCTGCCTGCCGCTGGCGCACATCGGCGGCCTCGCCGTCGTGACGCGCGCCATCGTCACCGACACCCCGCTGCTCGTGCTGCCCGGGTTCGAGGCCGAGGTCGTTGAGCAGGCCGGCCGCACCGGGCGGGCGACCCACGTCTCTTTGGTGGCCACGGCGCTGCGGCGGCTCGACCCGTCCGTGTTCGTCTGCGTGCTGCTGGGGGGCAGCAAGGCGCCCGACGCACTGCCGGCGAACGTCATCTCGACGTACGGCATGACCGAGACCGGCTCGGGCGTGGTCTACGACGGTCTCCCCCTCGATGGGGTCGAGCTGGCACTGCGGACGGTCGGGGTCGCATCGCCCGGGCCCGGAGACGGTGAGGACGGCGAGATCCTCGTCCGGGCGCCGACACTCTTCCGCTGCTACCGCGACGGGAGCGACGGGCGGGTGCCCGGACCCGATGGCAAGCCGGACTGGTTCGCCACCGGCGACGCCGGCCGTCTCGACCCCGACGGGCGGTTGACCGTTGCCGGCCGCACGGACGACGTCATCACGACGGGGGCGGAGAAGGTCTGGCCCGACACCGTCGAGCGCGTCCTGGCCTCGCATCCGGGCGTGGCCGAGGTGGCCGTCTGGAAGCGCGCCGACCCCGAGTGGGGCGAGCGGGTCGTGGCCTGGGTGGTGCCGACGGACGACGTGCCGTCGCTCGAGGACCTCCGTCAGATCGTCGCCGAGGCGATCGCGCCCTGGGCCGCTCCCAAAGAGTTGGTCATTGTGGACGATCTCCCCCGGACTGCAGCCGGAAAGGTGCGCCGGCGCGAGCTGGAGGCGGATCGGGACCTAGGGCGCTGAGCCGCCGCCTCCTTTTGCGCCGGCGTCGGCAGGGGCGCCTTCGCCGCTGAGCAACTGCTCGCTCAAGCGCGCCAACTTGTCCGGATTGCTGATGAACCGCACGCCCACGATGAGGCCGTCCAAGATGTCGAGCACGAGTGCCGCCACGATGACGTGGCCGCCGACGAACACCGTGGCCGACTGGCCGTTGAGGACCGCGGCACGGGGCTCGCCGTGCATCTTCTTCGCCACGTTGACGAGGAATCGCGAGCTGCGATGTGGCCCCACGATCGGGCGCAAAGCTGCCCGTACCTTGCCGCCGCCGTCGGTCCAGATGACCACGTCGTCGGAGAGCATGTCGAGCAGCGCCGACAGGTCGCCCGTCCCGCAGGCCACCAGGAAGCGGTCGCTCAGCTCTCGACCGTGGCGCAGGTCGGCGTCGAAGCGCTGGCGGCGCATGTCGACCCGTTGCCGCGCGCGGACAGCCAGCTGACGGCAGGCGGGCGCCGGCCGGCCGAGTGACTGCGCCACCTCTTCGAAGGAGTAGCCGAAGATGTCGTGCAGGAGATAGACGGCGCGTTCAGGCGGTGTCAGCTCCTCGAGCAGCACGAGGAAGGCGAGTGAGAGGGTGTCCGCCTGCTCGGCGGCCGAGACGTCGTCGACGACGACCGGTTCGGGGAGCCACGGGCCGGTGTACGTCACGCGCTTGGCGCGGGCTGAGTCGAGCTGGTCGATGCACAGGCGCGTGACGACGGTGACCAGGTAGGCCCGCACGGACCGCACCGGTTCGCCGCCACGCCCCAACCAGCGCACTCCGGCCTCCTGCACCACGTCCTCCGCGTCGGCTGCGCTGCCCAGCATGCGGTACGCGATCCCGAAGAGGAGACCTCGCCACTCCTCGAAGGCGGCCGCGTCGGCCTCGCGGTCAGGCAACCGCGTCCACGTCCCCCGTCGCCGGCTCGCCGGCACGGCCCGGGACCTCGCACGAGTCCGAGAACCCCTGGCTGCGCAAGCCGAGACCGGCGTTGAAGCGCGAGCGGAAGTTCTCCAACGCCACCCATGCGGCCAACTCGACGAACTCGGCGTCGCTCAAGTGGGCCCGCACCCGGGTCGCCAGCGCGTCGGACACCTCGACCGGGCAACTTGTCGCCGTCTCGGCGTACTCGAGCACGGCCCGCTCACGCACGTCGAAGAGGTCGCTCTTCCGCCATTCGGTCACGGCGCGGACCTTGGCCGGATCGATGCCGTCATGCACGCCTTCGTAGTACCCGAAGTCGATGCACCATGAGCAGCCGATGCGTGCGCTCGTCACCTGCAGCGCCAACCATCGCAAGGTCGGGTCCAGTTTTTTCCAACCCAGCTGGGCCGCCGTCTCCAGGCTGCCCATGGCCACCAGCACGCCTGAGTGGTGGGCCGCGGCGGCCGTCGGCTCGACCATCTGCCCGAAGCGGCGCTGGGTGTAGCGGCGGGCCAGTCGGGGCACGACGCCCTTGGGTTCTTCGACCAGCGGGACATGGGCCACGGCGGACCACCTTCCTCTCGTCTTTGCTTGGCTTACCTGTTCCCCCCTTTAGACGGGACAAGGCGCGGTTCTGTGACAGGCCCGACGACGGGACCGACGCCTCAGCCCACGCCCCCCGAGGGCGAGGTCGTGGTACCGCCGTCGACCACGAAGGTATGCCCGGTCACCCACGACGCGGCGTCCGAGGCCAGGAAGAGGGCGGCCGTCGCGACGTCGTCGGGTACGCCGAGGCGCTGCAGCGGGACGTGGGCAGCGATGCGCTCCTCGCCGGGGCCCTCCCACAGCACGGCCGCCAGCTTCGTCTTGACCAGCCCAGGCGCCAAGGCGTTGACCCGCACGTCGGGAGCCAGTTCGAACGCGAGCTGTCGGGTGATGTGCAGAACGGCCGCTTTGGTCACGTTGTACCAGCCGATGTTCGGTTCGACGCCGAGGCCCCCGACCGAGGCGACGTTGATCACCGACCCGCCGAGCCCGGCGCGCACGGCGGCCGCCGTCCAGACCAGGACCGACAGCTGATTGACCTCAAAGGTCTTCTGGGCTCGGACGACGTCGATGTCGATCATCGGGCCGAAGTAGGGGTTCGTGCCGGCGTTGTTGACCAGGACGTCGATCCCGCCGAAGCGCGCCACCGTGTCCGCCACGCACGCCTCGGCCTCCTCGGGGCGGCCGACATGGGCGGTGCGCCAGGCCACGCTGTCCTCGGGCGCACCGTGGCCCACCAGCTCGGCGGCCGCCCGGGCCAGATCCTCGGCCGTCCGGGAGCTGATCATGACGTTGGACCCCGCCTGGACGAAGCGCTCCGCGATGGCCAGCCCGATGCCCCGGCTACCCCCCGTGATCAGTGCCGTCTTGCCTGTGAGTTCGAGCTCCATGGCCTGAGCCTTGCACGGGCACCGCGGGGTGGGGCATCTCATGCCGGGCGCCATAGCATCGCTGCCGTGAACCACCTGGGCGACGAGACCAGCCCGTACCTGCGCCAGCACGCCGAGAACCCCGTGGAGTGGTTCCCCTGGGGCGACGAGGCGCTGCGGCGGGCCCGGGAGGACGACAAGCCCATCTTCCTGTCCATCGGGTACGCGTCGTGCCACTGGTGCCATGTGATGGCCCACGAGAGCTTCGAGGACCCGGCCACCGCGGCCGACCTGGCCAAGTGGTTCGTCTCGGTCAAGGTGGACCGGGAGGAGCGGCCGGACCTCGACGCCGTCTACATGGCGGCCACCCAGGCCCTGACCGGCTCCGGTGGCTGGCCCATGTCCGTCTTCTGCACACCCGACGGACGACCCTTCTATGCCGGGACGTACTTCCCGCCGGTCGAACGGCATGGCATGCCGGCGTTCCGCCGGGTACTCCAGGCCCTCGGTGAGGCATGGGTCAACGAGCGCCAGCAGGTACTGGCGCAGGCCGACGCGCTGGCCGACGCCGTGCGCAAGGAGATGAGGCTGGCCGAGTCGCTGGGCGAGGCGGAGGAGGCCACGCGCCAGGACCCGAGCGGACTGATCGTCCCGGGCGCCGTCGAGTCGCTCGACGCCGACGCGCTGGTGGCGCAGGTGGTGGAAGGACTCGCCGCCGGCTTCGACCCGCAATGGGGTGGCTTCGGGCCGGCGCCCAAGTTCCCCCGGCCGACCCTCGTCGAGTTGTGCCTACGCCGAGCTGGGCGCGCCAACGGGTCCGAGGCCGATCAGGCGCGGCACATGGCCGTGCGGACACTCGACGCCATGGCTGCCGGCGGTATCTACGACCACCTGGTCGGCGGGTTCTGCCGCTACTCGACCGACGCCCGCTGGCTGGTCCCGCATTTCGAGAAGATGCTCACCGACCAGGCCTTGCTGTCCCGGGCCTATCTGCACGCGTGGCAGCTGACTGGCCGAGCCTCCTACCTGCAGGTGGTGACCGAGACCCTCGACTTCGTGCTGCGCGACCTCTCCACACCCGAGGGCGCGCTCTACTCGTCGTTCGACGCGGACGCCGGCGGCGTAGAGGGGGCCCACGCCACCTTCACGCTCGACGAGCTACGGGCTTTGCTCCCCGACCGTCTCGTCGCCCCGGCCGCCGAGTGGTACGGGATCTCTGCCCACGGCAACTGGGAAGGACGCTCCATCCCCGTGCGCGAGCCCGGCGCGCCGCTCGAGCGTCCGGACGACATCGAGGAGGCTCGCCGGATTCTGGCGGCCGCCCGGGCGCAGCGGGTGCAGCCGGCCCGGGACGAGAAGGTGCTGACGGAGTGGAACGCCATGGCCGCAGCCACGCTGGCCGAGGCTGCCTCCGGCACCGGAGTTGCGGACTACGGGCGGCGAGCCGAAGAAATCGCCGAGTTCCTGTGGGCGTCGATGTACGACGGAGGCCGCCTGATGCGCAGCTGGCAGGGAGGGCCGGCCCGACACCTGGCCGTCGCCGCCGACCACGCTTGGCTGGCCGAGGCCAGTCTCCGCCTGTCGGAGTGGACCGGGCGTGCCCTCTGGCGGGAGCGGGCACGTGCAGCCGTCGATCAGCTGCTCGACCTGTTCTTTGACGAGGGCGCGGGTGGCTTCTTCTCGACCGGTCGGGATGGTGAGGTCCTGGTGGTCCGACCCAAGGAGTTCCTCGACGGAGCGCTGCCGGCCACGAACTCGATCGCCGTCACCGCCCTCTTGCGAGTCAACGCGGTCGTCGACGACCCGAGGATCGACGAGGCCGTCGACCGTACCCTCAACCTGGCCCGGCCCCTGCTCGAGCGCCACCCGGGCGCGCTGGCCGATCTGGTCGCTGCGCTCCCCATGTGGCGGGGACGCCACGAGATCGTCGTCACCGGAGACCGGCCCGACCTGTTGGCCGAGGTGCGGCGTCACTGGCTCCCCTCGGCCGTCGTGGCCTGGGGTGACGCCGATGACGGTCCCCTTTTCGCCGGTCGGCCGCCCGAGCCCGGGCAGGCCTACATCTGCCAGGACCGCTCCTGCCGGATGCCGGCGGGTGACGTGGGGACCTTGGCCGGTCAATTGGAAGGTCTCTCCCCATGAGCGTGGACGACGCCGACATCGCCCGGGAGGGCCGTGACGACGGCTACGGCAACGGCAACGGCGGCGACGACGGCAATGGCGATACCGAGGAGCCATCGTCCCCCCGGCGCAACCCCACCACGCCGACCGACGCGTCGCGCCTGGCCCGCCGGTCGGCCCGCCGCAAGGAGCGCGTGCCGACTGCGGGCGGCTCCACCCTGCACCTCCTCGTTCTCTCCTCCACCCGAGAAGACACGACCGTGGTCGACCTGGCCACTCGAACCGTCATGCGGGTGCGCGTGCCGTGGCCGCCGGAGCACGACCCCGACATCAGCACCTTCGACGTCGTCGAGGTGACCTTGGCCGACGACCCCGAACGCGACGACCTGGCCCAGCCGGAGGCGACCACGGTGGCTGACCTGCCGCGCCACGTCGGGACCCTGCGGGGGCGCCGGCTCCGCAAGCTTCTGGAGCGACTGGTCGCCTCGCCCGACGGCCCCTTGTTGGGGTTTCCGGGGCCGTCGGCGCCCTATTGGGAGTTCCGCGGCTTCCGCCCTTCCGTGGCGCTGATCGAGCCGACACGCAAACCACAGCTCATCCGCCGCCAGGCCGATGGCTCCACCTGGGTCCGCTTCGGATGGGATCGCGAAGACGTCTGGCTCCCGGTGGAGGACCGCAACGCGGCCCGTGCCCTCGACGCGGCGCGACGCGAGCGGCTGAGCGGGAAGAGCTTGGCCTCAGCGCTCGGGTTCGAGCCCCAGTACCTCCTGGTAACGGTCAGCCCTCCCCGGGACGGTCACTGCTACAAGGTGTGCGCCGCCGTGCTCCCCCGGGGTTGACCCCGCTCAGCGCCCGAGCTTGCCCCCGGCGAGGTCCTCCGCCATGGCCCAGCCGAACGCCACCAGACGGTCGCCCTTGTCGGCGTCGAAGCTGTCGAAGTGCGTCTCCACACCGGAGGGGATCTTCACCTTTGGTGCGAAGAAGTCCAGGCCACCGGCTACTGAACCGTCTCCCTTGAGGACGAACGTGCGATCGTCGAGCTTGCTCTCGCAGCCGAACCGCTTGGAGAGGCGCCGCGCCCAGGCGCGCTCCTCGCCGGACGACTTGTGGTCGGGGAACGGCACCACGTCCTGGAGACCGGAGAAGGCACGGAAGCCCTCGGGCGACAGCAGCCGCGTCCCCAGGAGGACGTCCTCGTCGGGGAAGGCGAGCAGGGCCCGGCGGTACTGGTCCGCCATGATCCCCTTGAGCGCTGCCTCAGCCCGCGACGTGCGATCGACCAGGGCCAGCCCTACAAGCAACGACGGCGTACCGCCGATGCGCTCGAGCGTGCAAAAGGAGTAGCCGCGGAGCTTGTTGCCCTCGCGGGCCTGGGTGATCAGCACCCAGGCCTCCCGCTCCTTGGAGAGAAAACCGATGTCGAAACCGGGAGGGCGGTCCGCACAGAGATCCGCCATTTCGACCAGCTCAGCGTCGCTGAGCGCAGTGCAATCCTTGGTGCTCACTACGATCGGCATGAGGTCAGTCTACTGGCTCTACGCAGGGCGTTCCCAACCGGGTCGCGCCCCGACCGGCTGTCTCGGGCCGCCCGCTCGCGCTGAAATACCAGGTCAAAGGCTATTTATGCCGCTGCCGTCATCGCTCTCACGACAAGACGGCGGTCTGCCCGAGCAGCCGCTTGAGCTCGCCAACCAGCCCGTTGCGGCAGTCGACGTTGAACTCCGGCGGCAGCCGCAGCACCTTGGCGCCCACATGGAGCAGCACGGGCGAGTGGCCGGGGTGCCCGCCGAGGACCTCCTTGAGCCCGTCAACCTTGGCGTCGGTGAGAACTCCCAGGGGAAGCGTGATGTGGAGATCCTCCTGGCCCCGCTCGAGCAACGGGCGGGAGACCTCCATGCAGACGATCTTGGGCTCTTCCTCCCGGGTGTCGAGGCGGCCCCTCACCACCAGGATGGCGTCGTTCTCGATGAGGGCGCCGTACTCGGCCATCGTCTTCGGGAACACGAAGACCTCCATCGCCGCCTGCAGGTCTTCGAGCACGAAGCGGGCCATCAGGTCACCCTTCTTCGTGTACGAACGCCGAAGGTCGGTCACCACCCCGCCGACGGTCCGCACCGGCGAGCGGTCCCCCACCACCACGTCCTCCTCTCGCATGTCCGAGAGATTGCTGTCGGTGTGGCGGGCCAGCGCCGCCTCGAACCCCATCAGCGGGTGGTCGCTGACGTAGAGGCCGAGCATCTCCTTCTCGAACGCCAGTCGCTGGGTCTTGTCGAACTCCACCTCCGGGATGGCGACCTTGGCCCCGCCCCACCCGGCGTCTGGCTGCTCCTCCTCGAACGCGGCGAAGAGGGACGTGATACCGAGGTCGCGCTCCTTGCGGCGTTCGAGGGTGCGGTCGACGACGCCCTCCAGCACGAGGCACAGGCCTTGGCGCGGGTACCCGAAGGAGTCGAACCCACCCGCCTTGACCAATGACTCCATGGTGCGCTTGTTGAGGACGACCGGGTCCACCCGTTGGCAGAAGTCGAAGAAGTCTTCGAAAGGACCGTTGGCGTCGCGCTCGGCGACGATCCGCTCCACCAGGCCCTCGCCCACGTTGCGGACAGCGGCCAGCCCGAAGACGATCGCCCAGCGTCCCTGCTCGGCGTTCCTGTCCGGCGCGAACTCGGCCACCGAGCGGTTGACGTCGGGCACCAGCACGTCGATCCCCAAGGAGCGGCACTCCGCCAGGTAGACGGCCGTCTTGTCCTTGTTGTCCTTGACCGACGTCAGCAGGGCCGACATGTACTCGACCGGGTAGTGGGCCTTCAGCCAGGCGGTCTGGTAGGCGACCAGGCCGTAGCCGTAGGAGTGGGACTTGTTGAAGGCGTAGTCGGCGAACGGCTCGATGATGTCGAAGAGCTGCGTGCCGAGTTGCTCGCCGTAGCCCTCTTGGACGCAGCCGGCGACGAACTTCTCGCGCTCGGCGGCGATCAAGGCCCGGATCTTCTTGCCACAGGCCTTGCGCAGATTGTCGGCTTCCTCGAGCGAGTAGCCGGCAAACTTCTGCGCGACACGCATCACTGACTCCTGGTAGAGCATCAGGCCGTACGTGTCCTTGAGGATCGGCTCGATGTCGGGATGCAGATACGTGAGCTCCTTGCGGCCGTTCTTCAACTCGGGGTAGTCCCGGTGCATGTTCGCCGCCATGGGCCCGGGCCGGTACAGGGCGACCAGAGCGGCGACGTCGTCGAAGCTCGTCGGCGCCAGGGCGCGCAGCGTCTGGCGCATCGCACCACCCTCGAGCTGGAACACGCCGACCGACTCCGCCCGCCGCAGCATCTCGAGGGTCTTCTGGTCGGCCAGGTCGACGTTGTCGATATCGAGCCGCTCCCCGCTCGACACCTCGATCAGGTCGAGCGCCCGCTCGATCACCGACAGGTTGCGCAGGCCCAGGAAGTCCATTTTGAGCAGGCCCAGCTCCTCGACCCCGTGCATTTCGTACTGGGTCACGATCGGCGCGTCCTCGGGGTCGCCGCCGGCGTCGGGCTTGCGCTGGACGGGCAGGTAATCGGTCAGCGGGTCGCGGGAGATGACGACCGCAGCCGCGTGGATCCCGTCTTGGCGCCGCAGGCCCTCGAGGCCGAGGGCGACGTCGATGACCTCCTTCGCCTCAGGATCGGTCTCGTGCATGGTGCGCAGCTCGCCCGCGCTGGCGTAGCCGTCCTCGTGGCCCTCGGTCTTGGTGAGGCAGGCCCGCAGCGGCGTGTCCCGGCCCATGATGAGCGGCGGCATCGCCTTGGCGATGCGGTCGCCGACGATGTACGGCTTGCCCAGCACGCGGGCGGCGTCGCGCACGGCGGCCCGCGCCTTGATCGTCGAGAACGTGATGATCTGCGCCACCCGGTCGCTGCCGTACTTCTCCGCCGCGTAGCGCATGACGTCGGCCCGGTAGCGCTCGTCGAAGTCCATGTCGATGTCGGGCATCTGCTTGCGGCCCGGGTTCAAGAAGCGCTCGAAGAGCAGGTCGTAACGGATCGGGTCGAGATCCACGATGCGCAGGCAATAGGCCACGCAGCAGCCGGCGGCCGAGCCGCGGCCCGGGCCGACACGGATGTCGCTCTCGCGGGCGAAACGGATCAGGTCCCACACGACGAGGAAGTAGGCGGGGAACCCCATGTCGCCGATGACTCCGAGCTCGAAGTCGAGCCGCTGCACCACCTCGGCCGGCATCGGGTCGCCGTAGCGCTCCTTGGCACCCTCGTAGGCCAGGTGGCGCAGGTAGGCCTGGGCCCGCTCCTCGTAGGTCCGGCCGGTGAAGCGGTCGGGCACGGGGAACTCGGGCAGGCTCGGCTTGCCGAGCTCGATCTGGACGTCGGCCCGCTCGGCGATGAGCAGCGTGTTCTCGCACGCCTCGGGGACCTCGCGGAAGAGGTGGCGCATTTCGGAGGCGCTCTTGAGGTAGTGCTCGGTGCCCTCGAACTTGAAGCGGTTGGTGTCGGAGAGCAGGGCACCGGTCTGGACGCACAACAGCGCATCGTGGGCAACGGCGTCTTCACGATGCGTGTAGTGGCTGTCGTTCGTCGCCAGCAGCGGCGCACCGATCCGACGGGCGATCTCGATCAGCTGCGGGTTGGTGCGGTGCTGATCGGCGATCCCGTGGTCCTGCAGCTCGACGAAGAGGCTGTCGCGCCCGAAGATGTCCTGCAGCCTGGCTGCACGCTTCTCGGCCTCCACCTCATCACCCGCCAGGAGCGCCTGCAGCACGACGCCGCCGAGGCACCCGGTCGTGGCGATCAGGCCTTCGTGGTGACGCTCGAGCAGCTCCCAGTCCACGCGGGGCTTGTAGTAGTAGCCCTCGAGGTACGCGGCTGACGACAGCTTCATCAGATTGCGGTAGCCGTCGATGTTCTCGGCCAACAACGTCAGGTGGTAGTAGAGCTTCTGTCCGCCGTCGACGTCGCCGCCGGTGTCGTCGACACGCCCGCGCCGCACCGGGCGCTCGTGCCGCGATTCGCCGGCCATGTACGACTCGGTGCCGATGATCGGCGTGATGCCCGCGTCGCGGCACGCTTTGTAGAAGTCGAGGACCCCGTACATGTTCCCGTGGTCCGTGATGCCGAGCGCCGGCTGGCCGTCGGCCACCGCAGCCGCGACGAGGTCGCCCACCCGGGCGGCTCCGTCGAGCATGGAGAACTCGGTATGGGTGTGCAGATGCGTAAACGACCGCTCCGACACCGGCCCTCCTTTCGCCACGTCGCGCCAAACTTACACCGGTGTCATTACTCCCGGGGATGACGAATCTAGCCCTCCGGGCGGAGCCGCAGGACGACCGATCCGGCCACCTTGTCGTGCAGGGTCTGCCTCTTTCGATCCCACAGCGGGAAGAGCATGTCGAGCAGCCACAAGAGGCCGAGCAGGAAGGAAAGGAGATCGATCAGGCGCAGGACCCCCTCGAAGAGGGCGCGGACGAAGGCCCTGCCGTAGCCCAGCTGCCCGTGCCCCTGCTCGTCGCGGACGGCCCGCACCCCGACGGCCATCATGCCGACCGTCTGGCCCCGGGCACCCCCGCACAGGACCGTGCCGTAAATCACGTAGAGCACGCCGGTGAGCAGGAAGGGCAGGGCCGAGATGTGCCGCCGGACCTGCGACCCTCGCCGGGCCATGAGGTGCACTTCCAGTGTGTGGGTGTGGCGGAACAGCACGAAGAAGAGGACCAGCGGGACGAGGAAGATCACGAAGTCGATCAGCCAGCCCCCGAGGCGGATGGCCCAGGGGGCGTAGGGCACCTCCGCCTGCCAGGTTCCGAACGGCGCCGGCGGGGGGAACCGGCCCTGCGTCGCCGTGGACTGCGGGGCGGGGAAGGTCGGCGCGCCGCCCGGGCCCGACCCGCCGGTCGGGTACGACGGCGGCGCCGGTGGGGGCGGCGGCGCGTTGCCCGGGAAGGAGGGAGGCTCGCTCCCGCCCCCGGCGCCGCCGCGACCGCCTGGCTCCTGCTCGTCCGTCATCTCCGCTCCCTCACCAACCGGTCCCGCCTTCGCCTACAGATACGCCCCCGTCCGCCCTGACTCACCCGCCGAAGGCAGGCCACGCTGGCGCATCTCCTCGAGCTGTGCCCGGGCCGCCATCTGCTGCGACATCAGGGTGGCCTGGATCCCGTGGAACAGACCTTCGAGCCATCCCACCAGCTGGGCCTGTGCAATGCGCAGCTCCGCCTCGCTGGGCGCGTCGGTGTCGAACGGAGGCGTGAACGCCGCCAGCTCGGCCACCAGGTCCGGCGACAGCCCCTCCGACAGGTCGCGGATGGACTGCTCGTAGATCTCACGCAGTCGCACCCGGCTCTTCTCGTCCAGCGGGGCCGCGCGCACCTCGTCGAGGAGCGTCTTGACCATGGAACCGATACGGAGCGCCTTGGCCGGCTCGTTGACCGACTCCGTGGCGCTCTCCTTCTCGCCCCGCTCGGCCTCCAGGACCTCGTCGGGAGCGACCACCGCCGTCTCGCCCGCCTCGACGGCGCCGCTCGCCCCGTCGCTCGTCACCGCGCCGGCCGCCTCACGTGTCCCGACTGCGTCACCTGTCCCGACTGCGTCATCCGTCATCACCCAATGTTGCCACCGGCGGCTCGCCGCTCACGAAGCACGCCAGCCGAGCAGCGGAACCAGCATTTCTGCTGCGGTGAGCGACCCGTGACGAGCCTTCAGCCGGAGCTCCCCTGTATCGGCCGGATCCAGGAACGCGGTAGGCGCGAAGGGCACCAGGGCGACGTCGCCCAGGCGCGCCATGATCTCGGCCGAGGGCACTCCGCCCAGCCAGCCCTCGTCGACGATCTGCTCCTTCGTGTGCACCCAGGCCAGGTCCCCGTACTGCTCCCCGGCCACAGCGGCGACCGCAGCCGTGGCTCCCGGCCGGACGTGCAGCCAGCGGAAGCGGCCCTCGCCGGAGATCAGCACCACATCGTCCATGATGTCGCTGCCGAGCACCTCGACCGCGCTCCCGACGTCGACCTGCCCGTGATCCGCCGTGACCACGAGCGCCGCGCCCGGGGGGAGTACCTCCAGCACGTCCCCCACGATCCGGTCGGCGGCGCGCAGCTCGCCGTCGTAATACTCGTTCAAGCCTTCGGCGTGCGCGACCTTGTCGATCCCTTCGTAATAGGCGTAGATGAAGGGTCGCCGGTCAGCGGCCAACTGGCGCACCGCCGTCACCAGCCCGGAAGACGTGTGCCAGGGGTGCAACTCAACCCGCCCCAGGTGTGCGGCCGTGAAGCCGGTCGGACCGTAGTCGTAGCGGGTGACCACCGGGACGGTTTCCCTCGCGCCCGGGAAGGACGGGAAGGGCTGGAACACGTGTGCCGGGACCCTCATGCGGGCATCCTTCCCGCCCACCGACCACTGCAAGACGTTCATGACGTCTCCATCGAGCGCCACCCGATAGCCCACGACGCCGTGCTCGGCCGGCACCCTCCCGGTCACCAGTGTCGTCAGCGCACAGGCGGTGGTGCTCGGTGCGACCGAGGTGATGGATCCGCCGAGCCCGGCCGAGAGCACCGGAGCCAGGTCAGCGCGGTCGCGCAACTGCTCGGCGCCCAGGCCGTCGACCACGAGCAGGACGATCTGCGTCGCCTCGGCCACCGCCTCGGGCATCCACGACGCCAGGGCCGGCTCCGAACCCGAGAGGTGTGCCAGCAGCCCGGGCACCACCCCGGCCAGGCATGGGCCACCGAAGGCCGGCAGGATCGGCTCGGGCGCGCCGGCCCCGGGACCGGCCTCCCCCGCGTCGCGCTGCGCAATCTTCGCCTGGGCCGCCGTGCCGTCGCTCACAGGGGGACAACCCTACGACCCCGGGAGCGACCCCGGAAACGACCCGGGGGCACCCCGGTACCCATGTCAGGGCCGGTAGCATCGGGTTTCGTGAGGGTATCCACGCGGGGTGACTACGCCAGCAGGGCACTGCTCTCCCTGGCCCTGCACGGAGCCGAGACCCCCACGTCGGTGCGGGACATCGCGGAGCGCACCGGGCTACCCCAGCCGTACCTGGAGCAGATCCTCCTCGCTCTGAAGGGAGCCGGTCTCGTCCGCTCCAAGCGGGGCGTCGGCGGCGGCTATGTCCTGGCCCGACCGCCCGAGGAGATCTCGCTAGCCCAGATCGTCGCCGCGGTCGACGGACCCATCGCCGCCGGTGACTTCGGGGAGCCCCACGAAAACGGTGCCTGCGACCACGAGGGACAGTGCGTACTCCTCGCCGTCTGGGCCGACGTGGGCGAGACGATCCGTACGCACCTGCAGTCCTACAGCCTGGCGGACATGGTCGACCGGGCTCGTGGCAACGTGGCCGCAACGGCCGCCGTCTGAGCTAGGGCTCCGGCACCCCCGCCCGCTCACCGGGCGCCATGTTCCACGCCTCGATCGCGGGCCACCCTCGCTCCCAGCCGAGGACGCAGACCGCCCCGGGACCCAGCAGCAGCAGACGGCCGCAGATCGGCGGCATCCCGAGCCATCGGGCTCCCAGGACACGGAGGAAATGGCCGTGAGCCACGCAGAGCGTGTCCCCTGTCTCACAGCCGCGCGCCCGCTCGATCACCCGATCGGCCCGACGGGCGACGTCGGCGATCTGCTCACCTTCGGGCACCCCGTCGTCCCACAGCGTCCACCCAGGTTGGGACTCCTGGATCTCGTCGGTGGTCGCGCCCTCGTAGGCGCCGTAGTCCCACTCCATCAGGTCGGGGTCGGGGTCACCTTCGAAGCCGGCCAGGGCGCACGTGTCCGAGGCCCGGCGAAGTGGGCTGGTCAGCACCTGCCCGAAGTCGCTGAGGCCGTGCCGGCGCAGCAGTTCGCCGGCCCGCTCGGCGTCCCGCCGGCCCTCGGCGAGCAGGGGAAGGTCGGTGCGCCCCGTGTGCTGGCCGCTCACGGACCATTCCGTCGCGCCATGCCTGAGCAGCACCATCCGGGGCGGCATCGCCGTAGACCAGCACGGGTTGCCCCCGACCGCAACTCGGCCCCGAACACCCCCATGGAATGATCCGGGCCTCGGCACGGTTGTACCTGCCGGAAGCACCAGGTTCATCCCGGGAACACCCGGGTACGTATGACTGAGGGTGAGAGAAAAGCGTCTGGAGCGATGATGAAGAGCGCGGTGAGCACGTCGGACACGTTGGGGTTGATGTTGCGTGACCTCGACCAGTTCCCCATGCCCGACCACGAGCAGCAGGTGGAGCTGGCGAAGCGGGTCGTGGCGGGTGACGATGCCGCGCGCAAGCAGATGGTGGCCGCCAACCTCCGGCTGGTGGTCCACTGGGCGCGTCGCTACCAGGACCGAGGCGTCGACATGGCCGACCTCGTCCAGGAGGGCACGTTCGGCCTGATGCGGGCCGTGGACAAGTTCGACTGGGAACGCGGGTTTCGCTTCTCGACCTACGCCACGTGGTGGATCCGGCAGGCGCTCCAGCGTGCCGTCCAGCAGCACGGCCGCACCATCCGCATCCCGCTGGAGGTCGGTGAGCAGATCCAAAGGCTCGAGCTGACCAAGGCCGAGCTGGCCACCACCCTGGGCCGGGCGCCCACAGAGGAGGAGCTCGACGAGGCCACGGGCATGACCGCGGCGGAGCGCGAGTCGCTCGAGGACGTCGCCCGAGTGACGGCATCGCTCGACCAGCCGGCTGCGCTCGAGTCGTCCACCACCTTGGGTGAGCTGGTTGCTCCCGACGATTCCGACTTCGCCGCCGACGTGGAGGAGACCATGGTCTACGAGCGGGTCCGCGACGCCGTCGAGCGGCTTCCCGGTCTCCAGCGTGACGTGCTGCGCCTCCGGTTCGGCTTCGACGGGGACTCCCCGGCGTCGCTGCAATCGACGGCGGAGCGTCTGGGTGTGGGTGTCCGCCGGGTGCGGCGGGCCGAGGAGGAGGCTCTGGCCGCGCTGGGGGATGACGTCGACGTCATCGGCGTCCACCAAGCCGCCTGAGCGGCGCCGGCTACTCCAGATAGGACCGCAAGTCCTCGGGCAACGCTGAGGTGAACGTCAGGCGCTCGCCGGTTCGCGGGTGGTCGAAGGCCAGGCGGTGTGCGTGCAGGAAGAAGCGGCCCGAGCCGAGACGCCGGTCTGCCACGCCATAGCGGGCATCTCCTACGACGGGATGGCCGATGGCGGCCATGTGGACACGGATCTGGTGGGTGCGTCCAGTCTGCAGGGAGAGCTCGAGCAGCGTCATGCCGTCACGACGCTCCAGCACGGTGTACGCCGTGCGGGCCGGCTTACCGGTGGCGGTGACGGCCATTTTGGTGGGCGTGCGAGCCGAACGGCCGATCGGCGCCTCGACCTCGCCCCGGTCCTCCCCTACCTCGCCCGCCACCAGGGCCAGGTAGCGGCGCTCCATCGTCCTCGTCGCCAGCTGCGCCACCAGCTCCCGGTAGGCGTCCGGCGTGCGGGCGACGGCCAGCAGGCCCGAAGTCCCCTTGTCGAGCCGGTGCACGATCCCGGGGCGGTCCGGTGCGCACACGCCGGCCTCCACCAGCGCGGCCACGTCGGGGAACCGGGCCAGCAGCCCGCCGACCAGCGTGCCCTCGTCGTGCCCGGCCCCCGGATGGACCACCAGGCCAGCCGGCTTGTCCACCACCGCGACCTCGGGGTCGGCGTGGACGACCTCGAAACGGACGCCCTCCTCGGCCCGCACGCCGAGCTCCCCCGCCTCGGGCAACCGGACCGTGAGCTGCCCCCCTTCGGTCAGCGGCGTGCGGCCGGCCCGCACGACGGTGCCGTCGACCGTTACCCGGCCGGCGGCAACCAGCTCGGTGGCGGTGGCCCGGGAGACGTTCGCCACCATGGCGACGCCGCGGTCCACGCGCACGCCCGCCAGGAGCGCCGGCACCGACGTACTGATCACGGGGCCGTCGATGCTGTCGTCCGCCACCATGTCAGGTCGTCGCCTCGGAGCGCCCCTCGGTGTGCCCGAAGAGCAGGGTGAGGATCACGACGACCACACCGACCGTGACGCAGGCATCGGCCAGGTTGAAGGTGGGCCAGTAGTTGAGCGTGATGAAGTCGGGCACCCGGCCGCCGTGCCCCCCGAAGATCCGCTCACACAGATTGCCCACCGCCCCGCCGAGGACGAGACCCGCCCCGACGGCCATGGGCACCGTGCGGACCTGGGCCACGGCCCAAGCCAGCACGGCCACGCCGACACACAGGAGGGCGGTGATGAGCGCCGCCCGGCCACTGAAGAGGCTGAACGCAAAGCCGGAGTTGAAGGTCAGGGCCAGTCCGAACGGCCCCCAGAGATGCCGCACGGCATGCAGGTGGTCGGTGGCGACCCAAGTGGTGAGCAGATCCACCACCACCACGACGGCGGCGATGGCAAAGGCCAGCATCCGCGGCCGGGTCAGCGACGCGACAGGCCCCCGCTCTTGCAGGCCACGCAGAGGCGGGCGTAGGGCAAGGCCCGCAGCCGCGGCTTCGGAATGGGCTGGAAACAGCGTTCGCAGTACCCGTAGGTCTTGTCCGCCACGCGCGCCACGGCGTCGTCGATCTCCTCCACGGCCAGGGTCGCCTGGCCCGACAGAGCCAGATTGCGCTCCCGGTCGACCGTCACGGTCCCGCCCTCACCCGACTCTTCGTCGAACTGGACGTCACCCGGCTCGCGTTCGAGGGCCAACGAATCGGCCTCGGCGCGCAGGGACGTGGCCTGCTCCTGGTAGATGGCCCGTTCCGACCGCAGCAGTTCGCGCACCTCGTCGAGGAACTTGGTGTCCTTGGCGTACGGTCCGGTCTTCGGCCGGACCGGTGCCGGAGGCTTCGGCTTCGGGGTGAAAGCGGTGCGGGCCGGCACCGCCACTGCGGCGGCACCGTTCCCGGCGGCCGCCATTGGCGCCTTCTTGACCGGCTTCTCCGCCGGCTTCTTGGCCGGCGGGGCCGCGGCCTTCTTCGGCGGCGCTGCCTTCTTCGCGGCCGGAGCCGTCTTCTTGGCTGCGGGCACGGCCTTCTTCGCCGCGCTCGCTGCCGCCGGCTTCTTGGCCGCTGGAGCCGCGGCCTTCTTGGTGGCTGCGGAACCGGCCTTCTTGGCGGCGGGCGCGGTTGCCCGCTTGGAAGTGGTGGCTGCCTTCTTCACGACTGGAGCTGCCTTCTTTTTCGAGAGAACGGGACGCTTCTTGGCGGAAGCTCCAACCTTGGAGGAGGCGGATTTCTTCCCGGAGGACGTCGATGCTGAGCGAGAGGTCGACACCCTCTTGACCTGGGTGCCCTTGCTCGCTGGGGTCATCGTGCCCTCCTTGGGGCCACGCAGGGGTGGCCGCTACCCGACGACGACCTCGCCGTTGGGAGCGGGTGACGATACCGGACCGCGTCGGCAGGGGCAATCCCCCGACGTCGACGCCGGTCGGAGCTCAGAGGGGGCGGGGCACTCCCGACACAGCAGCGCCGGTGGCGTTCTGAAGATTCAGGGTGGGAGGACCCTCGTCGACGGGCGTGTCCGTGGGGACGTCGCCGCCCGACCCGCCATTGGGCTTGGCGGCGGCCGACTTGGGCCGGACCCCCATGAGCGAGTTGGCCGGCTGCACGTTCTCGTCCACCCACCTGAGGATCTCGCTGAGCGCGCCACGGAGTCGGTTGCGCTCCGACTCGAGGTGGCGCGCCATGCTCTCGACGTCGGTCGCCAACTCGGTCCGGGTGGCCTCCAGGCGGGTGACCTCTTCGCGCAGCTTCTGGTGCGTCTCGGCCTGCAGCTGCGCCGCCGTCGCCTCGGCGGCGGCGATCGAGGCCTGGGCCGTCTCCTCGGCCTGGGCAATGACGGCGGCCGCTTCGGCCTCGCTCTCCCGCTTGGTCTGGTCGACGAACTTCTGGGCCAGCAAGAGCGTCCGTTGCAGCGTCTCGTCGCTCAGCGCGCCCTCGGCGGAAGCCGCTGGTGCCTCTTCACCGTCCGCAGCAGCTTCGGGCGCGGCGCGCTTGTCGCGCTCGAGCTGAGCGATCCGCTCGCTGGCCTGGCGCAGCCGTTCGTTCAGCTGACGGACGTGCTCTTGGAGCCCCTCGGCCTCCTGGGCGGCCCGGTCCAGGTACTCATCGACCTCGTCGACGTTGTAGCCCTTGAGTCCGAGGCGGAACTCCACGGTGCGAAGGGTGTCGAGAATCGAAGCAGGTGCCTGGGAATTGTCCATGGAGGGCGAGTCTACCCATCCCTGCCTGCCTTTCCACGAATGCGGCTCAAGCCCAGAGGACGCGGTACACCAGGATCTCCGCCACGATGATCACGACCAAGAACGAGAAGTCGAGACCGCCCATGGGTCTGATGACCTGGCGCACGGGCCGCAACACCGGCTCCGTGGCCCGGTAGAGGAAGTACTGGATCCGGGCCCAGACCGAGCCTGGCTCGATCCGGAACCAGCTAAGGATCGCGTAGGGGAACATGATCAGCCAGATATAGGCCTGAATCAGCCACCCGAGAAGAACGAAGATGTCCACCAACCAGGCAGGGTAACTGGTTCAGTCCCGCCCGAAACCGCGCTCTACGAGGCGCGCCCGTTCCTCGTCGGAAACCTTGACGTTCGTGGGCGCCAGCAGGAACACCTGGTCGGCCACCTTCTCCATCTCGCCGCTGAGGGCGTAGGTGACACCGCTGCAGAAGTCGATCATCCGTCGTTGCAGGTCGCGGTCGGCCATCTGCAGGTTGACGATCACCGGCCGGTTGTCCTTGAGGCGGTCGGCGATCTCCTTGGCGTCTCCGAACCGCGACGGGGCGACGACGTGCACCCGGGCCGAGCTCGGAGCCGCCGCGGTGGGGCTGATGGAGGTGTCGACGGGCACCGCCCGCACGGGCGACGGCCGGGGGGCGACCGTGCTCGGCGCCGGCTTGACCTGGGCGCTCGGCACCGCCGACTCCCGTGGGATGGTGCGAACCCGGCTCATGCCGCCGCTGAACTCCTCGGGCGCGTCGTGGTCCTGGGACCGGGGCTCCACCCGGGTGGCGGCGGAGAAGCCGCGCGGCGCACGGTCCTCGAGGTCGTCGTACTCGTCGTACTCGTCATCGAGCAGGCCGAGATAGACCATGGTCTTCTTCATGAACGAGGGTGACATACCTTCTCCTGTTCCATGACAGCGTAGTGCCTGCTCGCCGGCCCTTCAGGGAGCCGCCACCAGGGGCTTTGCCCGGCGGACCGCCCCGCCGTCGTCAGGCCACCCGACCCGACGGCCGCTCCCCGAAGAGCGCGCGGCCGACGCGCACCATGGTGCTCCCCGCCGCGACGGCCGCTTCGAGGTCCTCGCTCATACCCATGGAACGCTCCTCGAGACCCAAC